>NZ_JBAGKI010000057.1:0-35802 GCF_036689795.1 Micromonospora palythoicola
ACCCCCCCCCTCCCGCCCCCCCGCCCCCGCGGGCCCGGCCCGGGGCGCCCCCGGGGGCGGCGGGGGGCGCCCCCCCGGGCCCCGGCCCCCCCCGGGACTGGTGATTTTGCCGATGCGGTGCTGGCGGAGCGCCCCAAACACTGATCGCAGTCGATACCACTCCGACCCAAGGGAGTATCCGACGTGCGATCTACCACCACCACCCGTCCCCGTTCCGTCTCCCTCCTGGCCCGGCTGGCGATGGCCGCCGTCCTGGTCACCGGTGGCGTCGTCGCCACCTCGTCCCCGGCTCAGGCCGCCAACCCGTACGAGCGGGGACCGGCGCCGACGAACGCGATCCTGGAGGCCAGCCGCGGCCCCTTCGCCACCTCGTCGACGAGCGTCTCCTCGCTGGTCAGCGGCTTCGGCGGCGGCGTCATCTACTACCCGACCACCACCACGGCCGGCACCTTCGGCGCGGTGGCCATCTCGCCCGGCTACACCGCCTCCTGGTCGAGCCTGGACTGGCTGGGCCCACGGATCGCCTCGCACGGCTTCGTGGTCATCGGCATCGACACCATCACCCGGTTCGACCAGCCGAGCAGTCGCGGCCGGCAGCTGCTGGCCGCGCTGGACTATCTGACCGAGCGTAGTTCGGTGCGCGGCCGGATCGACGCCAGCCGGCTGGCCGTGGCCGGGCACTCGATGGGCGGCGGCGGCAGCCTGGAGGCCGCGGCGAGCCGGCCGTCGCTGCAGGCCGCGGTGCCGCTGGCGCCGTGGAACCTGGACAAGAACTGGTCGAACCTGCGGGTGCCGACGCTCATCGTCGGCGGCGAGAACGACACGGTGGCCTCGGTCTCGTCGCACTCCGAGCCGTTCTACAACAGCATCCCGGCCTCGACGGAGAAGGCGTATCTCGAACTCAACGGTGAGGGTCACTTCTTCCCCAACACGGTGAACACCCCCACCGCCAAGCAGATGGTGGCCTGGCTGAAGCGGTTCGTCGACGACGACACCCGGTACGAGCAGTTCCTCTGCCCGGGTCCGAGTGGCCTGGCGATCGAGGAGTACCGCGACACCTGCCCGCACTGAGGTCGGCCCGGGGCGGCCACCTACGCGTCCGCCCCGGCTCCATCCGGCCGCCGGTCTTCCGTCCCGAGGACCGGCGGCCGTATATTGCATCGGCAGTGCAAAAATGTTGGAGGTGGCGAGTGTCCGACCACACGGCCGACGGGCTGCGCCGGCTGGTCGCCGCGTTCCTGCGGACGCATGACCCGAGCGGTGACCGCACCGGTTTCCTGCGCGCCCGCTTCGACGCCGGACTGGCCTGGGTGCACCACCCGCCCGGTCGCGGTGGCCTGGGTGCGCCGCCGCATCTGCAGACCGTGGTGGACGACGCCTTCGCCGAGGCCGGCGCGCCGGACAACCAGCCCCGGCGCAACAGCATCGGGCTCGGCATGGCCGCGCCCACCCTGCTGCGGCACGCCACCGAGGCGCAGTGCCGGCGCTGGCTGCGACCGTTGTGGACCGGCGAGGAGGTGTGGTGCCAGCTGTTCAGCGAGCCCGACGCCGGTAGCGACCTGGCGAGCCTGCGTACCCGGGCGGTGCGTGACGGTGACGACTGGGTGGTCGACGGCCAGAAGGTGTGGACCTCCCTGGCCCACGAGGCGCGCTGGGCGATCCTGCTGGCCCGCACCGACCCGGCGGCACCTAAGCATCACGGGATGACCTACTTCGTCTGCGACATGACGGCGCCAGGGGTGCGGGTGCGGCCACTGCGGCAGGCCACCGGCGAGGCGGAGTTCAACGAGGTCTTCCTGACCGGGGCCCGGGTACCCGACGCCCACCGGATCGGGGAGGTCGGGCACGGTTGGCAGGTCGCCCGCACCACCCTGATGAACGAGCGCGTCGCCATCGGCGGACGGCCGCTGCCCCGGGAGGGCGGGATGGTCGGGGTGCTGGCCCGGTTATGGCGGGAGCGACCGGACCTGCGCACGGGCGGCCTGCACACGCAGGTGCTGCGCGCGTGGGTACGCGCCGAGGCCGCCCGGCTGGCCGCGCTGCGGCTGCGGCAGCTGATCGCCGCCGGCCAGCCCGGCCCCGAGGGTTCGGCGGTGAAGCTCTCCTTCGCCGAGCTGAGCCAGCGGATCAGCGGTCTGGAGGTGGAGTTGCGCGGCGCCGAGGGGCTGCGGCACGACGACTGGACGATGCGTCGCCCGTCGGCACCGGACCTGCTCGGCCGCACCGCCACCTACCGCTACCTGCGCGCCCGGGGCAACTCCATCGAGGGTGGCACGTCGGAGATCCTGCGCACCATCATCGCCGAGCGGGTGCTCGGCCTGCCCGCCGAGCCTCGGGTGGACCGATGACCGACCTGCTCTACGACGCCGACGAGGAGGCGCTGCGCGACAGCGTCCGCGCGCTGCTGGCCGCGCACGCACCGTGGCAGCGGATCCTCGCCGCCGTCGACGTCGGTGAGCCGTACGACGGGGCGTTGTGGCGTCGGCTGGTCGACCAGACCGGGGTCACCGGCCTGGCGGTGCCCGTCGAGCACGGTGGTGCCGGAGCCGGTTTCCGCGAGGTCGCGGTGGTGCTCGAGGAACTGGGCCGGGCGGTCGCGCCGGTGCCCTTCCTCGGCACCGTCGTGGCCACCCGGGCACTGCTCGCCTGCGGTGAGTCCACCCTGCTGCGCCAGGTCGCCGCCGCCGAACGCGACGTGGCGTTGGCCGTCGGCCTGGCCACCGCGCCCGACGCGGATCCGGGGCCGGTCACGCCGGGGCCCGGTCCGACGCTGTCCGGCCGGGTGCTCGGGGTGGCCGACACCGTCCCGCACGGCCTGCTGCTGGTTCCGGCCGCCGACGGGTTGTACGCCGTCGACGGCACCGACCCGGCGGTACGCCGGACTCCCGTGGTGTCGCTGGACGCCACCCGACCGCTCGTCGACCTCGAGTTCACCGCCGCACCCGCCCACCCGGTCGCCCGGGGCGCGGTGGCCGCGACGGCGGTGACGGTGGCGCTGACGGCGGGTGCGGCGCTGCTCGCCTCCGAGCAGGTCGGGGTGGCGCAGTGGTGTCTGGACACGACGGTGGACTACGTGCGGCAGCGCCACCAGTTCGGCCGGCCGGTCGGCTCGTTCCAGGCGGTCAAGCACCGGTTGGCCGACCTCTGGGTGGAGCTGACCGAGGCCCGGGCGGTGGCCCGGTACGCGGCCGACCTCCTCGGCGCCGCGCCAACCGACGAGCGGGCGGTCGGTTCGGAGGCGGCGCTGGCCGCCGCGCTGGCGCAGGCGTACTGCGGTCCGGTGGCGGTCCGGGCGGCGGAGACCTGCGTCCAGTTGCACGGTGGGTTGGGCTTCACCTGGGAACACCCGGCCCATCTCTACCTCAAGCGGGCCAAGAGCACCGCGATCGCCTTCGGCACGGCCGACCGGCACCGGGAGGCGCTGGCCCGGCTGGTCGACCTGCCCGGACCGGGCACCGGCGACGGCGCCACGAATCGCTGTACCGGTAGGTAACAACCAGGCATCGAGGGTGTTGACGAAACACGCGAGAAACGTACACTCCGAGTGTAATAAGTTTGGTCGTGCGGCGAGGGGCGGGTTGATGGCGGACGGTCTCGCACTGCACCAGGTCGGCGTCCGCTTCGGCGGCCTGACCGCCCTCGACGACGTCTCGCTGACCGTCGGGCCGGGCGAGGTGGTCGGGGTGATCGGCCCCAACGGGGCCGGCAAGACCACCCTGTTCAACGTCGTGTGCGGCTTCGTCACCGCGCACACCGGCACGCTGACCCTCGACGGCCGACCGCTGCGACCGCGACCACACCGGCTGACGCGGCTGGGCATCGCCCGGACACTGCAGGGCACCGGGCTGTTCGCCGGGCTCACCGTCCTGGAGAACGTGATGGCCGGGGCCAGCCACACCGCCCGCGCCGGGCTGCTGCCGGCGCTGCTCGGGCTGCCCCGCAGCGACCGCGACGAACGCCGGCTGCGCGAGCACGCCCGCGCCGTCCTGGCCGACCTGGGCATCACGCAGTACGCCGACGCCGCGCCGGACACCCTCCCGTTCGCGGTACGCCAGCGGGTCGCGCTCGCCCGCGCGTTGGCCGCCCGCCCCCGGCTGCTGCTGCTCGACGAGCCGGCCGGCGGTCTCGGCGCCGACGACGTGGACACCCTCGCCGAGCTGATCCGGCAACTGCCGCACCGGGCCACCGACCCCTGCGCGGTGCTGCTCGTGGAACACCACATGGACCTGGTCATGGCGGTCTGCGACCGGATCGTGGTGCTCGACTTCGGGCGGGTCGTCGCCACCGGGGCACCCGAGGCGGTCCGCGAGGATCCGGCCGTGGTGGACGCCTACCTCGGTGCGGCCGTCGACGAGGCCGCGTAGTGGACGGGGACCTGCTCACCGTCGAGGCCCTGGCCGCCGGCTACGGGCCGGTGCCGGTGCTGCACGAGGTCGACCTGCGGGTGCCCACCGGCACCATCGCCGCGGTCATCGGCGCCAACGGTGCCGGCAAGACCACCCTGCTGCGCACCCTGTCGGGCATGCTGCGCCCGACCGCCGGCCGGATCCTCCTCGACGGCAGTGACCTGCGCGGCACCCCGGTCGAGCAACTCGTCCGGCGCGGCATGGCGCACGTGCCGGAAGGGCGCGGCGTGATCGGTGAACTCACGGTGGAGGAGAACCTGCGCCTCGGCGCGTTGTGGCGGCGGGACCGCACCGCCGCCGGGAACGCCCTCGACGAGGTCTACCAGCTGTTCGAGCCCCTGGCCCGACGGCGGCGACACCTCGGCCACCAGCTCTCCGGTGGCGAACGGCAGATGCTGGCTCTCGGCCGGGCCCTGGTCGGTCGGCCCCGCCTGCTGCTGCTGGACGAACCGTCGCTCGGCCTGGCTCCCCGCGTGGTGGCCCAGACCATGGCGTTGCTGCGCCAGCTGCGCGACGACACCGGGCTGACCGTGCTGCTGGTCGAGCAGAACGTGCGCAGCGCCCTGGCCGTCGCCGACCAGGGCATCGTGATGTCGCTCGGGCGGGTCGTCCTGGCCGCACCGGCCGCCCGGCTGCGTGACGACGCCGACCTGCGCCACGCCTACCTCGGATTCTGAAGAGCGCAAGGAGGACCGTGGACCGCTTCCTCTTCCTCACCCTCGACGGCCTGTCGAGGGGCGCGGTCTACGCCGCGTTCGCACTCGCCCTGGTGCTCATCTGGCGGGCCGGTCGGATCGTCAACTTCGCCCAGGGCGCGATGGCGGTGGCCGCCGCGTACGTCGCGTACAGCGTCACCGCCGCCACCGGCTCGTACTGGCTGGGCTTCGGCGCGGCGCTGCTCGCCGGTCTGCTGCTCGGCGCGGTCGTCGACATCGCGGTGATGCGGCTGGTGGACCACCGGTCACCGCTCAACCCGGTGATCGTCGCGCTCGGGCTGGTCCTGCTGATCCAGGCGGTCCTCGGCATGGTGTACGGCAACGAGTACCTGCCCGCCCCGCCACCGTTCAGCCGGACCGCGCTGACGGTCGGTGGCACCGCCGTGCTGTCCCCGTACGACCTGTTCGTCTTCGCCACCGTCGGGGTGGTCGGCGCGGCCCTGGTCTGGGTCTTCACCCGCACCGCGATCGGGTTGCGGATGCGCGCCGCGGCGTTCGCGCCCGAGGTGTCCCGACTGCTCGGCGTGAACGTGGGCGGCATGCTCACCCTCGGCTGGGCGCTCGCCTCGGGTGTCGGTGCCCTGGCCGCGATGCTCGTCATCCCCACCGGACTGGGGCTGCATCCGCACGCGATGGACCTGGTCTTCGTCTCCGCGTTCACCGCCGCGGTGCTCGGCGGGCTGGACAGCCCGCCCGGCGCGGTCGTCGGCGGTCTGGGGGTCGGCCTGCTGCTGTCCTACGTCAGCGGTTACGCCGGCGGAGACCTCATTCCGCTCGCGGTGCTCGCGTTGCTGCTGACGGTGCTGCTGCTGCGTCCCGGCGGGTTGTTCGCCCCGGTCACCGCGAGGCGGGTGTGAGCGCCACCCGGGCGGCGGCGCCGCAGGCCAGGCACGCCGCCGCCGATCCCGCCCGGCCCGGCCGGTCACTGCCGACCGTGGTACGCCACCTCGCCGTCGCGGCCGGCGTCGCGCTGCTGGTGCTGCTGGCCAGCTACCAGCTCGACTCGTTCCGCAACTTCCAGCTGGCCACCGTGGCGGCGTACCTCTGCGCCACCGCCGGGCTGACCGTGCTGACCGGCCTCTGCGGGCAGCTCTCGCTGGGACACGGTGCGCTGATGGCCACCGGCGCGTACACCCTCGCCCTGGTGCAGAACGCCTTCGCCGAGCGGGGCCTCACCGCCGGCGGGTGGCTGATCGTGTCGCTGGTGGCGGCGGTGCTGGCCACCGTCGTCGTCGGCGCGGTCGTCGGGGTCGCCGCCGCCCGACTGCGCGGGCCGTACCTGGCCGGGCTCACCCTCGCGGTGGCCGTGGTGGTGCCGGCGTTGACCGTCACCTTCGACGGGGTCTTCAACGGCGAGCAGGGTCTGGCGGTGCCGGTGGCCCCCGCCCCGGCCGGGCTGGGCAGCTACTTCCCGCACGAGCGGTGGCAGCTCTGGGTGGCCGCCGCGGCGACCCTGAGCTGCCTGGTGCTGTTGGCGAACCTGGTCCGCAGCCGCTACGGCCGGGCGTTCCGGGCGGTACGCGACGACGAGGTCGCCGCCCGCCTGGCCGGTATCCACGTGGCGCGTACCCAGATCGTCGCGTTCGTGATGAGCGCGGCCAGTGCCGGCCTCGGCGGCGCCCTGCTGGCGGTGCTCGCGCAGAGCGTGTCACCCGGCGCGTTCGGCCTGACGCTGTCGCTGTTCCTGCTGATGGCGGTGGTCATCGGCGGTCTCGGCCGACTCGCCGGGGCGGCCTGGGGCGCCCTCCTGCTGGTCGCCCTGCCCGACCTGACCCACTCCCTGACCAACCTGTTCACCCTCTCACCGGCGGCGGCACAGCGGCTGGAGGGCAACCTGCCGCTGGCGATCTTCGGCGCCACGTTGATCGTGGTCATGATCGCCGCGCCCGGCGGCGTGCAGGGGTTGTTGTCCCGGCTGGCCCGGGCGCTGCGCGCCCGCTGGCCGGTCGGGCGGTCGTAACCGTTCCACCCGCTCACCGCAACCACCCATATCGCACAACCGGACCGATGAAAGGTCGGTGTCCCATGCGAAGCACGGCACGACGCGGTCTCGTGATCGCCACCACCCTCACCCTGCTGCTCACCTCCGCCGCCTGCGGTGCCGACGACGGTCCCGGTGCGGGCGCGGCGGTGCCCGGCGTCACCGACACGGAGATCGTCGTCGGCACCCACATGCCGCTCACCGGTCCGGCGTCCGCCGGCTACTCGAAGATCGCCCCGGCGACGAAGGCGTACTTCGACTACGTCAACGCCAACGGCGGCGTACACGGCCGCAAGCTCACCTACAAGATCGTGGATGACGGCTACAACCCCGCCACCACCCAGCAGGTCGTCCGGCAGCTCGTGTTGCAGGACAAGGTCTTCGCCATCCTGAACGGCCTCGGCACACCGACCCACACCGGTGTGCTGGACTTCCTGCACACCAACCGGGTGCCCGACCTCTTCGTCGCCTCCGGCAGCCGCAACTGGGACCAGCCCGACCGCTACCCGAACACCTTCGGCTTCAACCCGGACTACACGGTCGAGGGCAAGATCCTGGCCAACCACGTGAAGACCGCCCTGCCCGGCCGTAAGGTGTGCTTCCTCGGGCAGGACGACGACTTCGGCCGGGACGCGTTGGCCGGCGTGGAGAAGGTGCTCGGTGCCGACGGCGTGGCGGCCCGCCAGACGTACGTCACCAGCAACACCAACGTCGCACCGCAGATCGGCGCGTTCAAGGCGGCCGGCTGCGAGGTGGTCATCCTCGCCACCGTGCCCGGCTTCACCGCCCTGTCCGTCGGCACCGCCGCCCGACTGGACTTCAAGCCGCAGTGGGTGGTGTCGAACGTGGGCGCCGACCTGCCGACGCTGTCCCGGCAGCTCGGCGACGCCGCCGGCCTGCTGGAGGGACTGATCGGCCTGAACTACCTGCCGATGCAGGGCGACAGCGACGACCCGTGGATCCAGCTGTTCACCAAGGTGAACACGGAGCACAACGGCGGTGCGGAGTTCGACGGCAACACGGTCTACGGCATGGCGGTGGGCTACCTGTTCGTGCAGGTGCTCCAGGCCGCCGGCAAGGACCTCACCCGGGAGTCGCTCGTCGAGGCCGTCCGCAAGGGTGGTTACCAGGGGCCGGGGGTGGCGCCGTTGCGGTTCTCCGCCACCGACCACTCCGGCTACGGCGGTGGCCGGCTGAGCCGGGTCGAGGGGGGAGAACAGCGCTACTTCGGCCCCACCTACGAGACCGACGAGGCCGACGGGCCGGTCAACGAGTACGCCGCACCGCCGGTGGCGCCACCGGCCAACGGCGTGCCGAGCGCCTGATCCGCTCGCCCGGTGTGCGCCGGCTGACCTGAGCGGCGCACACCGGGCGCGGTGAGCGAACCGGTCACCGCGAGCGCGGCGGCCCGGCCGGGTCCCACGAGGCTCGTCCGGTCAGCGCCTAGACTCGGCAGGCACGCATGCGACGCCAGGGTGAGGGGGACGGCGGGGATGGTCAGTGCCGAGGCGGCCGGCCGGGTGGACGGGCGCACCGCTCGGGCCGAGCGCACCCGGGCGGCGATCGTCGAGGCGCATCTCGCCCTCATCTGCGAGGGTGACCTGCGCCCGACCGGTGAGCGCATCGCCGAGCGGGCCGGCATCTCCCTGCGTACGCTCTGGACCAACTTCAAGGACATGGAGACCCTGTTCGAGGCCAGCGGGGCGGAGCTGCTGCGCCAGCAGGACGCCGCCTGGCGGCCGATCTCGCCCACGTTGCCGCTGACCAAGCGGGTCGACGCGTTCTGCCGGCAGCGGGCGAAACTGCTGCAACTGATCGCGCCGTCGGCCCGGGCCGCGCAGATGCGGGAACCGGTCTCCGCGCAGCTGCGCCGCAACCGGCTCAAGCACATCGCCCGGGTACGCGGCGAGGTCGAGCAGCTGTTCGCCGACGAACTGGACCGCGCCGGACCGGCCCGGGACCAGGTGGTCAACGCTGTGGTGGCGGCGTGCACCTGGCCGGCGTGGTCGACCCTGCGCGACGGCCTCGGGTTGGGCGTGGACGCGGCCCGGGCGGTGATGGCCCGCACCGTGGGCGCGCTGCTCGCCGAGCCGGCCGACCGCTGACACCGGGGCGCCGCCGCCCGACAATTCCCTCTTCTCAAGCGCCGACGGGTAGGCGAGACTCGATGCATGATTAATGCATCCACGGTGCAAATAGATGTGCTACGGGGCCGGCAGGTGGAGTGTCGGGAGATCCGGAGGCTACTGGCGGCACCGGCCGGGCGGGCGCTGCTGCTGCACGGCGAGCCCGGCTCCGGGCGCAGCACGCTGCTGGCGTACGCCCACCGGCACGGTCGGGAGCGTCGAGTGCTCGCCGCCGCCGGCCTGCCCGACGAGGCGACGCTGCCCTACGCCGGGTTGCAGCGGCTGCTCGACCCGGTGCTCGACGGCGCGGGCGCGCTGCCCGAACGGCAACGGCAGGTGCTGCGCCGGGCGATGGCCGGCGAAGGCTGTCGCGACCAGGACCTGCTCGTGCTCTCCCACGCCGTGCTCGGTCTGCTCGCCGAGGCCGCCCACGACGGTCCGCTGCTGTGCACCATGGACGACCTCGACGCGGGCGACGCTCCCACCGCCCGGTTGCTGACCCTGGTGGCCCGACGCCTGCCGCACCTGCCCGTCGTCCTGCTGCTCGTCACCGGCGGCGACAGCGGGGCGGACGCGATACCCCGCCACCGGCTGGAGCCGCTCGACGCACCGGACAGTCACGCCCTGCTGGCCGCCCGCTGCCCGGGGCCGCCACCACCGGGCCCGGTGCTGGCCGGGCTGAGCGCCCTCGCCGCCGGGAATCCGCAGGCCCTGGTCGACCTCGCGGACTCGCTGACACCCGGCCAGTGGCAGGGTGCCGAGCCCCTGCCCGCGGCCGTGCCGGCCGACGGCGACCTGGGCCGGGCGTACCGTGCACTGCTCTGCCGCCTGCCCGGCGACACGCGGCACGCGCTGCTGCTGGCCGCGCTCGCCGCGACCGCCCCGACCCACCCGAGCCGGACCGACCACGCTCACGTCGTGGATCCGGTGACGCTGGGCCGAGCGCTGCGAACGGTCGGCGGCACTGTCGACACGCTCGCACCGGCCGAGGCCGCCGGCCTGGTCCGGCTCACGGCGGCGGGTGGCGCCGCCTTCCCCCGACCGCTGGCCCGCGCCATGGTCGAGGCGACCGCGTCCCTCGCCGTCCGGCGCGACGCCCATCTGCTGCTCGCCGCCGCGCTCCAGGGCACCGGAGCCCGGTTGCGCCGGGCACTGCACCTGGCGGCGGCGACCGACGGACCGGCACCGGCGCTGGCCACGGAGTTGGCGGACGCTGCCGGTGACCGCGCGGACCGCTCCGTCGCGGCGACGGCGCTGGCCCGGGCCGCCGAACTCAGCGACGATCCGGTGCTCGCCGCCAGCCGGCTGATCAGCGCCGCCCGATACGCCTGGCAGGCCGGCGAACCCGACCGGGCCCGCGCGTTGCTGCACCACGTCGCGGATGCGCCCAGCGGTCCGACTGCCGTACTGCCGGACGGACGTGACAACGCGACCGGTGCGTCGCCCCAGGAGATGTCGTCCGTGCCGGCCGGGCAGGGTGCCGGCGGCGACGTGGTGGGCGACCGGGGTACCGCCGCCATCCGGGGCCTCACCGAACTGCTGCGTGGCGAGATGCGGCTGCGCTGCGGACCGGTGCCGGCCGCGCTGCCGACCCTGCTGGCCGCCGCGAGCACGCTGGCCGACGTCGACCGCGAGTCGGCGCTCGTCGCGTTGGTCCGGGCCGGCGAGGCCGTCTGCTACTGCGGTGACCAGTACCGCTACGCCGAGGTGGCCCGCCGGATGGCGGCGCTTCGGCACGACGCGGATCCGCCGTGGGCAGAGCTGCTGACCACCCTGGTCGCCGGAGTCGCCGCGACGCTGCGCGGCGAACACGCCCACGGTGGACCGCTGCTGCGTCGGGCGGTGGTGCTCGGCGGCCGGCTGACCGGTGCCGCGGCGACCCCTACCGCGTTGACCGGCGCGGCCGTGGCCGGTCTGCTGGTCGCGGTGGACGCCACGGCGTACCGGCTCGCCGACCGCGCCGTCGAACGCGCCCTCGACCGGGGTGAGGTGTCCCTGCTGCCCCGGGCGCTGGAACTGCGGGCGATGAGCGAGTACTGGCTGGGCCGCCACGAGGCCGCGACGAGCAGCTGCCGGGAAGGACTGCGGGTGGCGCGGGCCACCGGCCAGCACACGAGCGTCGGCGCGCATCTCGGTCTGCTCGCCGTGCTCGCGGCCGTACGCTCCGACCGAGACACCAGTCTGGGTCACGTCGCCGAGCTGGGCGACGCCGCCGTGCCGGGCAGCCGTCCGCACGCCCTCGCCCAGTGGGCCCTCGCGTTGCTGGACCTGGCCGAGGCCAGGTACGCCGACGCCGCCGACCGGCTGGCCGCGCTGGCTCGCCCCGGTACCGGGCGCGGTCAGGTGCTCGTTCAGGTGATGGCCACGCCCCACCTGGTGGAGGCCGCCGCGCACGACGGTCGGCACGCCCGGGCGCGCGGCGCGCTCGCCGTCTTCGACAGGTGGGCCGGCAGCACCGCCAGCCCGCTGCGCCGGGCGCTGTCGGCCCGCTGCCACGCCCTGCTGGCCCCGCGCGGCAGCACCGAGGCCGAGCAGCATTTCCGGGCCGCGCTGTCGCTGCACCCGACCGATGCCGCCACCTTCGAACGGGCGCGCACCGAGCTGCTCTTCGGCCGGGAACTTCGCCGCGCCCGCCGCCCCCGGGAGGCCCGCGACCACCTGCACCGGGCCCGGCAGACCTTCATCCTGCTCGGTGCCCAGGCGTGGGCCCGGCAGAGCACAGTGGAACTGCGCGCGGCGGGGGAGTCCGTCGGCCCGCCGGACCCGCACGCCGTGCGGCTGCTCACCGGTCAGCAACTGCGCATCGCGCACCTGGTCGCCGCCGGTGCCACCAACCGGGAGGTGGCCAGGCAGATGTTCCTGTCCACCCGAACCATCGACCATCACCTTCGCAACATCTACCATCGGCTCGGTATCCGGTCCCGCACCGAGCTGGCGCGCGCGTTGGGCTGACGTGCCCAAACCGATATTCAATCGATTCATGACGGGCGTCAGAATTTCTTGACATTCGAAGGTCGGTGGCCGACGATGGCCAACACGGCCGGGTGATCTCACTCACATCGAGCCCGCCGTAGGTCTGAAGGCGCCCGTAGGTGTTGACGCGCCCACCACCCCCGCCCCAGGAAGGGCCTTGTCGATGAAGAAGGTATTCACGCTCGGGCTGATCGCCAGCGTCGCGATCGCGCTCGCTGGATGTACGGACTCGGATGCCACCCCCTCGGGAGAGGACAGCGGCGAACTCCGCCAGGTTCGTGTCGCGGCCCTGCCGATCACCGAGACCGCCGCGTTGTGGGGCGGCATGAAGGCCGGCATCTTCGAAAAGCACGGACTCTCGGTCGAGGTGCTGCCCGCCCAGGGCGGGGCCCAGGCCATCCCCGCGCTGATCAACGGGGACATCGACTTCGCCATCGGTCAGCCGTTCGGCCCGTTCCGGGCCGACCTGCAGGACCTCGGCGTGGTGATCATCGGCAACTACGCCTCGTCCTACGCCGAGGGCGACGACATCAACGCCGTGGTGGCCTCGGCCAAGTCGGGCATCACCCGGCCGGCGGAGCTCGCGGGCAAGCGGGTGGCGGTCAACAGCCTCGGTGCCGCCGGCGACGTGACGATCATGGCCGCGGTGGAGAAGGACGGCGGTGACCCGTCCACGATCAAGTTCGTCGAGGTCGCCTTCCCCGACGTGCCGGCGCAGCTCGAAGCCGACAACATCGACGCCGCCTGGGTGCCGGAACCCTTCGTCACCCAGCTGCGCAACCGTGGTGACACGTTCGTCGTCGCGCCCTACCAGGCGGTCGCCCCCGGTCTGGCGACGCTCACCGCCATCACGACGAAGGAGCAGATGGACTCCGAGGCCGAGCTGGTCGCCGACTTCACCGCGGCGATGAAGGAGACCCTCGCCTGGGCGCAGGACTCCGCCAACGAGGCGGCCGTCCGCCAGGCGATCAAGGACAACCTGGAACTCCCGGAGCCGGTCGCGGACTCGGTGAAGCTGCCGCGCTTCGGCTGGGAGCTGGACCGGGCGAGCCTGGAGTCGCTGGCCACGCTCGCCGGCAAGTACAAGGTGCTCGACCAGCAGCCCAACTTCGACCGCCTCATCCAACAGCAGTAGTAGCCGGCGCGGTCCCGCCCTTCCCGGTCAGCGGCCGGGAAGGGCGTCGCCGCCGACCACGGGAGCAACATGCACGTCTTGTCCCTCCGACGTCCCCGTTCGCTGCGCAAGGTGATGCTGGGCGTTGTCGGGCTGACCGGGTTCCTCGTCGTCTGGCAACTCGTTCCGACCCTGGGCCTGATCAACTCGCAGTACCTGCCGTACGTGACCGACGTGTTCGCCCGGCTCGCCGAGGAGTTCCGTGACCTCGCCTTCTGGCGGCGGCTCGGGTACACCATGACCTCCTGGGCGATCGGTCTGGCCGTGGCCACGGCCGCCGCGGTCGTCCTCGGCACGATCGTCGGGCTGGTGCCCTTCCTGCGCCGCGCCACCCACACGGTGGTGGAGTTCCTGCGGCCCATCCCCTCGGTGGCGCTGATTCCCCTCGCCGTGCTGTTGTTCGGCATCCAGATGCAGGCCGCCCTCCTCATCATCATCTACGCGTCGTTCTGGCAGGTCTTCGTGCAGGTGATCTACGGTGTCGCCGACGTCGACGCGGTCGCCCGGGACACCGCCCGCAGCTTCGGACTCACCCGCCGCGAGCGGTTGTCGTACCTGGTGCTGCCCACCGCCCTGCCGTATCTGATGACGGGCGTCAGGCTCGCCGCGGCCGTCGCCCTGATCCTCGCCATCACCGCCGAGATGGTGATCGGCAACCCCGGCCTGGGGCGGATGATCGAGCTGTCCCGCTCCGCCGGTGACTCCGTCGGGCTGTACGCCTTCGTGGTGGTCACCGGGCTGCTCGGGCTCCTGGTGAATCTCGTCTTCCGGTTCATCGAACGACGTTCGTTGTCGTGGCACCAGTCCGTACGCGGCGAGGAGGTCCTGTGACCGCGCACGACCGGGTCGCCGAGCGGTCGCACACCGACCGGGTCGCCAAGCGGCCGCGCGGGGGCGGTCTCGGGCGCCGCGTCACCGCGGGCTTCCTCTACTCGCTCGGGCTGCCCTTCCTGCTGCTGGTGATCTGGGGACTGGCGTCCTCCTCGTCGACGAACCGGTTCTTCCCCGGCCCCCTCACCATCCTCGAAGCCTTCCGGGAGACCTGGATCGGCCCCGCGTTCGTCGACGACGTGCTGCCGAGCCTCTACCGGCTCGCCCTCGGCATCGCGGCCTCGATCGTGATCGGTATCGCCGCCGGCACGCTCATCGGGCTGTTCCAGTGGCTACGGGAACTGCTCGAACCGCTGCTGGAGTTCTTCCGGGCCATCCCGCCACCGGTGCTGATCCCGGTCGTGATGCTGCTGCTCGGCATCACCGACACGATGAAGGTGGTCGTGATCGTCTCCGGCGCGGTCTGGCCCATCCTGCTGAACACGATCGACGGTGTCCGGGCCACCGACAGCGTGATGTCCGAGACCGCCGACTCGTTCCAGATCACCTGGTGGGAGCGGCTTCGGTTCCTCGTACTCCCGGCGGCCAGCCCGCGGATCATGACCGGGGTCCGGCAGGGGTTGTCGGTCGCGCTGATCCTGATGGTCATCTCGGAGATGTTCGCCTCGTCCGCCGGACTGGGCTACCGGATCGCCTACTTCCAACGCAACTACCTCATCGCCGAGATGTGGAGTGGCATTCTCCTGCTCGGCCTCGTCGGCGTGCTCCTCGCCGCGACCTTCGGGGTCGTCGAGCGACGGGTGCTGCGCTGGTACCACGGAATCAGGGAGGTCAACCGTGCCTGATCAGAGCACCCTGCTGCGGGTGGAGCACCTGCGCAAGGTCTACGAGTCCACGAACGGCGACGTCGAGGCGATCGGGGACATCAGCTTCACCATGCGCTCCGGCGAACTCGTCTGCATCGTCGGGCCGTCGGGCTGCGGCAAGACAACCCTGCTGAAGTGCCTGGCCGGTCTGCTCCGGCCCACCAGCGGCCTGGTCGAGATGGACGGGCAGCCGGTGACCGGCCCGAGCCCCGCGATGGCCGTGGTCTTCCAGGAGTACGGCCGCAGCCTCTACCCGTGGTTGACCGTCCGGGGCAACGTCGAGCTGCCGCTGCGCCACAAGCGGCTCTCCCGCCAGGAGCGCGACAAGCTCGTCACCGACGCCATCGAGGCGGTCGGGCTGGCGCACGCGGCCCGCAGCCACCCCTGGCAGCTCTCCGGCGGCATGCAGCAGCGGGTGGCGATCGCGCGGGCCATCGCGTACCAACCCGAAGTGCTGATCATGGACGAGCCGTTCGCCGCGGTCGACGCGCAGACCCGCGCGGACCTGGAGGATCTCGTCCGCGAGTTGCACACGACCCGGAAGATTTCGGTTCTCTTCGTCACCCACGACATCGACGAATCGGTGTACCTGGGGGAACGGGTGCTGGTGTTGTCCGCGTCGCCGACCTGGGTACAGGAGGATCTGACCGTCGACCTGCCGCCGGAGCGCGACCAGATCACCACCCGGGCGCTGCCGCGCTTCACCGAGCTGCGCACGCATGTCTACGACCAGATCCAGCGTGCGAAGCGCGGGCAGACCGTCGCCCCGTGACGGTGCCGAGGGGCGGATCCGCCCGAGGGGGAGGGCTGTGCGCAGTCGTCAGCCGAAGCAGCTGCTGCTCGCGTTCTTCGGCGAGCACGTCGTCGACGATGACCCGGGTCCGATCCGCGCCAGCGTCCTGATCGGGGTCCTCGAAGGAGCCGGCGTCGCCGCACCGGCGACCCGGGCGACCCTCGACCGGCTGGTGCAGACCGGCATGCTCGACCGGAGCAAGAGCGGTCGGGAGATCCAGTTCTCGCTCACCGAGCACGGGGTGGCGGTGTTGCGGGAAGCCACTGCCCGCGTCCGTGGCCCGCGCCCGTTCGATCCGCAGGGCACCGGCTGGACCCTCGTCACGTTCACCATCCCCGAGGGGCAGCGGACCCTGCGCCACCGGTTGCGTGCCACCCTCACCTGGGAGGGTTTCGCGCCGCTGCGCGACGGGCTCTGGCTCGCCCCCGGCGAGGTCGACCTCGCCGGTTCGTTGGAGCCGCTGTGCCAGGATCTTCCGCCCCAGACGGTCATCGCCTTTCACGCCCGGGAACTGGCCGGCTTCCCGATCGCCGACAGCGTCCGCGCGGCGTGGGACATCGAGGCGATCCGGCGCGAGCACCTGGCGTTCATCGAGATGTGGGGCGACCCGGGCGCCGCGACCCAGGCGGCGAGCGCGCTCACCGTACGCACGATGCTGGTGGCCGACTGGCTCGCGTTGCTGCGCGCGGACCCGAGGCTGCCGCGCGAGTTCATGGACGCGCAGTGGCCGGCCGGGCGGTCGACGCAGGTGTACCGGCGGATGCACCAGCGGCTGGCCGCGGCCTCCGCCGAGGAGTTCGCCGCTCTCGTCGGTGGCACCACCGGTTCGTTGCCCCGCAACGGCGGTGGTGTGGCGGCGCGGGCGGGCGGCGATCCGGCCCGGCGCGGTCGGGCCTAACCCGCGAACCGGCTCCGCAGGTCGGCCTTGCGCACCTTCCCCGACGCGGTACGGGGCAGCTCGTCGACGACGACCACGTTCTTGGGCACCTTGTAGCGGGCCACCCGGCCGTCCAGGAACTGTCGCACCGTGGCCACGTCGACGGTGGCGTCCTCGCGCACCGTCATGATCGCCCACGGCACCTCGCCCCACCGGGCGTCCGGCACGCCGATGACCGCCACCCCGGTCACCCCGTCGATCTCGCCGAGCAGGACCTCGATCTCGGCCGGGTAGATGTTCTCGCCACCCGAGATGATCATGTCTTTCAGCCGGCCCGAGATGTAGAGATAGCCGTCGGCGTCGAGGTATCCGAGGTCGCCGGAGCGGAACCAGCCGTCCGGGGTGAACGCCTCGGCCGTCGCCTCCGGCAGCTGGTGATAGCCGGGGAAGACGTTCGGGCCGCAGATCTGGATCTCACCGATGCCGTCGTCGGCGATCGGTGCGCCGTGTTCGTCGGCGATCCGCACGCTGGTGAAGAAGTGCGGCAGGCCCACGCTGCCCTGCTTGGCGCGGGTCATCGCCGGGGGCAGTGACGTCGCGCCCGGCGACGCCTCGGTCATGCCGTAGCCCTGCGAGAAGGACAGGCCGCGCTCCTCGTAGGCGTTGAGGATGCGGGTCGGTACGGCCGAGCCGCCGCAGGTCAGCTTGCGCAGCGTCGACAGGTCGGTGGCGCTCCAGTTCGGATGGTCGGCCATCAGCTGGTACGTGGTCGGCACGCCGCTGAGCATGGTGACGCCGTGCCGCTCGATCTGGGCAAGCGCGCGTCCCGGCTCGAAGCCCTTCTCCAGCACCAGCGTGGCGCCCTTGAGAATGACCGGCAGCGCACCCATGCCGAGGGACGCGACGTGGAACAACGGCGAGATCATCAGCGCGACGTCGGTCGAGACGACGTCGTAGTCGACCACGCAGTTGAGCGCGACCCAGGTGAGGTTGCCGTGGGTCAGCACGGCGCCCTTGGCCCGCCCGGTCGTGCCCGAGGTGTAGATGATCGCGGCCGGGTCGTCCAGGCTCACCGCGACGGCGGCGCTGGTGTCCGCGGCGGTCGTGCCCAGCAGCGGGGTCAGTCCCGGCTGGTCGGCGGTGCCCTCCCCGGTGACGACGACGCGGGGGGACGGCCCGGTGCCGATGGCGGCGGCCACCCGATCGGCGAACTCGGGATCGTGGATCAGCACCCGCGCGCCGCAGTCGGTGAGCACGTGGGTGACCTCGGGCGGTGCCAGCCGGGTGTTGACCGGCACGAAGACCGCGCCCAGCCGCGCTGCGCCGAACATCACCCGGAGGAAGTCCGGACTGTTCTCGCCCAGATAGGCCACCGCGTCGCCCCTGCCGACGCCGAGGCCGCGCAGCAGCGCCGCGACCCGGTCGGTGCCGTCGGCGAACTGGCGGTACGTCACGGTGGCGCCCTCGCCGTGGACGAGGGCGACCTTGTCGGGGGACTTGAGTCGGCGCTTGGCCAGCCAGGCGCCGATTCCCTGTTCGTGCATCAGCGGTCTCCCGGTGGTGGAGGTTGGTGCGTCGATACGTGGCCGGCCAGCCAGGTGGACGTCAGGCGTAGAAGCGGTAGAGGCCGCGCGCCACCACGGCGGGCTTGGTACCGCCCTCGATCTCGATCGTCTGGTCGACGGCGATCTGGTAGCCACCGGTCACCTCGACGACCTCGGCGACCGTCGCGGTCATCCGGACCCGCGAACCGACCTTGACCGGGGCCGGGAAGCGCACCTTGTCGAGGCCGTAGTTGACCTTCGTGGTGACCCCCTTCACGTCGAGCAGCTCGGTCCAGAAGGGCACCGCCAGCGAGAGCGTGAGGAAGCCGTGCGCGATCGGCGCGCCGAAGGGGCCGTTCTTCGCCCGCTCGGGATCGACGTGGATCCACTGGTGGTCGTCGGTGGCGTCGGCGAAGAGGTTCACCTGGTCCTGGGTGACCGTCCGGTAGTCGGTGTAGCCGAGGTCGGTGCCGGCCAGGTCGGCGAGCTGTTCGTAGGTGATCGTCGTCGTCATGAGCGTCCTCTCGTCGTCAGCTGGACAGGCCCAACAGCCGGACGGCGTTGTCCTTCAGAATGCCGGGGAGCACCTCGGGCTTGAGGTCGGTGGCGCGTACGTCCCGTAGCCAGCGGTCGGGGGTGAGCAGCGGGTAGTCGGTGCCGAACAGCACCCGGCGCTTGAGCAGTGAGTTGGCGTACCGTACCAGCTCGGCCGGGAAGTACTTCGGGCTCCAGCCGGACAGGTCGATCCAGGTGTTCGGCTTGTGCGTGGCCACCGACAGCGCCTCGTCCTGCCAGGGCACCGACGGGTGGGCCATGATGATCTGGAGGTCGGGGAACTCGGCCGCGACCGGATCGAGCAACATCGGGTTCGACAGGCCGAGTCGGAAGCCGTAGCCGCCCGGCATGCCGGCACCGATGCCGGTCTGTCCGGTGTGGAACAACGCCGGCACGCCGGCCTTCTCCAGCAGACCCCACAGCGGGGCGTACCGCTCGTCACTCGGATCGAAGCCCTGCACGGTGGGATGGAACTTGAAGCCGCGTACGCCCTCGTCCTCGATCAGTTGACCGGCGAGGTCGAGCGCCGCCGCCCCGGTGCGCGGGTCGACGGAGCCGAACGGGATCAGCACGTCGGCGTGCTCGGCCGCGGCACGGGCGATCTCGACGCTCGACAGCGGCTGGTGCGCCAACTGGGTGCGGGCGTCCACGGTGAACACGACGGCGGCCATCTGGCGTTCCCGGTAGTACTGCGCCACCGCCTCGATCGCCGGGCGCGGCCCGTCGGCCTTGAAGTACTTCGACACCGCCGCCACCAGGTCGTCGGGCAGCGAGTTGTGGCCGTGCTCGTCGATCTCGATGTGCACGTGCACGTCGATCGCGGTGACGGCGTCGAGGTCGATGGCGGGCTGGTACATGATGGGGAACTTTCGTCCGGCGGGTCAGGAGCCTGCGGTCTTGAACTCCTCGGGGAGTTCCGGGAACCGCTCGCCGACGCTCTGCAGCGCCCCGGCGAACGTCGCCGGCCAGGCTTCGAGCAGAGCATCGTACGTCCAGCCGCCCTCGCGGTGGGCGGTCAGCGCCGCCTCCGGGTGGGTCCAGACCTGGAGCCGGTCGCCGCCCACCCCGATCACCTGCCCGGTGACGCCGCCGGCCGCGTCGGAACCGAGGAACGCGATGAGGCCGGCCACGTCGTCGGCCGTGCCGAAGCCGAGATCGTGCCGGAAGAACGCCGGCATCGGCTCGTCCTGCTCGGCCGCCCGCACGGCGGCGGCGAAGTAGGGAACCGTGGCGGTCATGGCGGTCGCGGCCACCGGAACCACGGTGTTGGCGGTGATGCCGGCCCGCTTGAGCTCCAGCGCCCAGGTGCGCGTCATGCCGACGATGCCCGCCTTGGCGGCGGCGTAGTTGGTCTGGCCGAAGTTGCCGCGCTGGCCGGTGGGAGAGCCGATGCAGATGATGCGGCCACCCTCGCCCGCCGCCCGCATGTGTCGCACCGCCGCGCGCACGGTGGTGAAGGTGCCGCGCAGGTGCACGTTGATGACGGTGTCGAAGTCCTCGTCGGTCATCTTCCACAGCACGGTGTCGCGCAGCACGCCGGCGTTGGTGACCAGGATGTCAAGTCGACCGAAGGTCTCGACGGCGGTGGTGACCAGCTGCTCGGCGGTGTCGGTCGGGCCGACCGGAGCGACCACCGCGGCGGCCCGACCGCCGAGCGCCTCGATCGAGGCGACGGCGTCGGCGGTGGTCTGCGCGTCGACGTCGTTGACCACCACGGCGGCGCCCTGCCGGGCGAGTTCCTGCGCGTACGCGAGGCCGAGACCGCGTCCGGATCCGGTGACGATGGCGACCTTGCCGTCCAGGGACATGGAGAACTCCTTCGTGTCCGCCCGATCTGAACACGAACCGTTGAAAATGTCAATCATTGAAAAAACTTGCTACCATCGTCGCCATGTCCGCTAGCGGGAAGACCCGGACGCCGGGGCGGGACGCCCTGCGGGACAGCGTGCTCGGCGGTGACCTGGTCTTCCTGCTGGCCCGCGCCAACGCGCTCACGCTCGCGGCGGCCAACGCCGCCCTCGCCGAGCACGGCCTCAAGGCCCGGTCCTACTCCGTGCTCGCGTTGGCCGCCGACGGGGCCCGACCCACGCAGCGGGAGCTGGCCGAGTTCCTCCGCCTCGACCCGAGCCAGGTCGTCGCGCTTGTCGACGGGCTGGAGAAGCGTCACCTGGTGGAGCGGCGTACCGACCCGGCCGACCGGCGGGCCAACGTCCTCGTCGCGACCGACGCCGGCCGGGACCTCTTCGCCCGCGCCCAGCAGGCCGCCCGGGCGGTCGAGTTGGGGCTGCTGGCCACGGTGACCCCCGAGGAGCACGAGCGGCTGGCCGGCCTGCTGCGCCTGCTCGCCTTTCCCGACTGAGCGCGGTCGGGGCGGCTCGCGACGAGCGAGCCTTGCCGACCACGCGCCGCGCGTCAGAAGCGGATCCAGGTGCCGGCGAGCGGGCGCTGCCCGACGCCGGGTTTCGACCAGTCACAGACGCCGTCGGGGAAGACCGCACGCAGCCGGTCCCACTGCTCGGCGGTGAAGCGCACCCCGTACCCGGACTTGCGCAGCGGCTGGAGCTGGCACTTGAGCACCGCCGAGGTGGTCGGCCCGCCCGCCACCACCCGGGGATTGCGGTGGTACGGGTAGAGCTGGTTGCACCGGGCGCCCGGATCGAGGGTCAGCCGCTCCACGATCCGCTCACCGTCGGGCGTGACGCAGCTGTCGGCCAGGCCGCGCGGTCGCGACAGTCGGGTGAGCGCCACGGCGTCGAGGTGCGGACGGGCTGCCGCGAGCCTGCCGCGCGCGGTCAGCCAGGCGTCCATGTCGGTGAGCGCCTGCTCCTGGATCGCCGCGCTGCCCGCGCCCGGCGGGCCGGTCACGCTCACGTGGTTGTCGGCGTTGCCGTTGGCCCGTACCAGCCGCTCCCGCATCGTCCAGGAACGGAACCGGTCGTGGAAGTCGCCTGTCGGGTCGGTGTACCCGCGGGTCTCGATGATCGGGGTCCAGCGCAGCCCGCCGTCGAACTGGTTGACCCGGCCCGTCGCGTACGCCGTGCTGAGCGCCGCGACGTTCGCCGAGGTGCGCTGCGGGGTGCGGTTGCCCTCCACGTCCAGGCCGCCGATGCCCTCGTTGAGCCGGACGAACTGCTCCGGGCTGAGCACGCCCGCCTTGAGCGTCGCCAGGCCATACTGCACGCCGACGGTGTCCGGGATGATCGGCCGGCCGGCACCTGTCCGCTTGTCGACGCCGTACACGTTGGAGACGAAGTCCGCCATGGCGCAGCGGATGCCCTCCGGGTTGGTGTCCGGGTGGTAGCGCCGGTCGGCGGGGATGTGGGCGGGGCAGGCGGTCGGCCAGTCCACACTGTCGAAGAACTGGTAACCGAAGCAGGTGTTCGGGCTGCCGAAGCCGCTGACGGCGCTCTGCTGGGCCGCCGACAGCCCGGCGGCGGTGGCCGCCTGGGAGATGAACCGGCACTCGTGGCCGGAGATGGTGGTGGAGCGCTCGTCGGGGTAGCCGATGCTGCCGATGACGCCGTCCAGGATGCCGGGGTAGGCGTTCGAGATCAGCAACTGCTGCATGGTGCCGGCCGATCCACCCCACCCCATGGTGAAGGCCGGTACGCCGAGCGTCTCGATGAAGTGTTCCTTGACCATCATGGCCGTCTCGGCGGACGTGACGTCGTTGCAGTTGTGCGCGTACACGTTGAATGTCGCGCTGGCCACCGCGTACCCGCGCCGCAGCAGCGTGTCGTCGACGACGCCACCGGTGCTTGTGGCCTGGGTGTGGCCGATGCCGCAGGCACCGCCGAAGGTGTAGACCAGCCGTTCGTTCCAGCCACGGGTGCTCGTCCACGGGCTCGGTGCCGGGGTACCGGGCTGGTGCAACATCGCGATCTCGTACACCGCCCGGTTGATGGTGCCGCGCTCGATCCGCACCACGTACGGGACCGTCCGGCCGGCAGTGGTGGTGGTGCTCGCCACGTCCGCCGGTAGCGGACCGTCGGGCAGGTCCACGAAGCTGCCGGCGGTGCTGCGGTACCGGTAGCTGACCTGAGCCTCGGCGACGTGGCAGTTCTCGTCGACCGGGCCCAGGTGCCACGGGCTGCCCGAGGCGGTGCAGAACAGCGGGATGTGCGGCCCGGAGAAGACCGGCCCGGCGGCCGGATGGTTGACGAGCGTCAGCGTGGCACCCGGCCGGCCCCAGCCCGCCCTGTGCGCGCGGACCTCGATCCGGTTGCGGCCCAGCTTCAACCGGTCCACCAGGCCGAGCAGGGTCCGCTTGTCGCCGGCCGGGCGGAAACGGTCTGTCACGTCACGGCCGTCGAGGCGGACCGTCACCTGACGGGGCGCGACGGTGCGCGGCACGGTGACCCGAATCAGGGCGTCGCCGCCGCTGACCATGTCCGCGCGGCCGGACACGACAGCCACGTCGAAGCCACTGTGGCGGCCCTTGCCGGCCACGGTGGCGGCGCCGACCGGTGCGGAGCTGCCGACAAGTGCGGTGGCGACGAGCGCGGTCAACGCCACCCGGAGGGGTCGGTGCCGGGCGCTCCTCCGAGATCGGTGGGTGGGCATGGCAGGACCCCTTTCAGCCGGGGACGGGCGGCTGGGCCTCCGGAGCCGAAGGCACGGAGAAAACGTAATGCGAAAACTGATCGGCAGTCAATGGAAGTGCAATGCATCAATACCGTGAGGTCGCCCCGGGCCGGGCTCGGCACGGATGTACGGTGCGGTCAGACCGGTTCGAGCCGGTGGACGAGGTCCTCGAAGCGCTTCTGGGCCAGCGGCGCCAGCGCCTCGGAGATGCTCAGGAACATCGCCCGTGCCTCGGCACGCGGGAACGACCGGGGCAGGAACTCGGCAGGCAGGTCAGGGTCGGCGCCGACAAGTGCCCGCCAGTCGCTCACCAGCCGGGTACGCGCGACGAGCGCCTCCGCCGGCAGCACCCCACCGGCTGCGGCCCGACCGGCCAACTCGCGGTAGCGGTGCAGGAAGTCCCGGTAGCCAGCGGCCACCTCGTCGATCCGCCAGGCGGCCTCCAGCCGCGCCCGGCCGGCCGGCAGCAGCTCCAGGTCGGTGGACCGCAGGATCACCGCGTCGGTGACCCCGAGTTCGCTGAGCTGCTCGCGTGCCTCGTGGCGCCTGTCGTGCGGCGTCACCCAGGTCGCGTCGTACAGCGGCCAGAACGTCAACCAGCGCAACCGGGCCCGGATCAGGCGACGCTGGTTCGCGTCCTCCATCGGCACCGTGAACGCGATGAGCGTCCAACTGCCGTCCCAGGCGCTCTCGTCGGTGGTGGCGAAGATGCGCCGCGCACCGCGCTGGAGGATGTGCCAGGCCGGCTCGGTCAACCGGTAGCTGGTCCGGCGGCCCTCCTTGGTCCGCTGAAGCATGCCCCGCTGGGTCAGCCGGGCGAGCGTGGCGCGGGCGTTCGCGGGCGCGATGCCGAACTCCGCGAGGACCGCCACCAGACCCCCGGACGGCAGCGGTGACCGACCGGCGTGCCAGTGGTCGCCGAGCAGGGTCACCAGCAGACGCTGGGCCCGGGCCCGCCCGACCGCCGCCCGCTCCGACGACGACACCGGCGGGAACCGCTCGTCCAGACCGTCGCTCACCACGACGACGCCCCGGTGGCGGTTCCGTCGGTGCGGGGCTGGCCAGAGCGCATCAACACCCGGACACGTTACTGCGCCGGGTGACGGGGCGGTACCGGCCTCAGCCGGGGGAGCGCCGAGATCCGTACGACGTGCCGAGCGACCGGGAGATGGTCCGGCCGGCCGCCTGGACCAGCGGCGCCAGCGCCACCGGGTCCGCCCGGTGCTGCGCGACCACGAGTGAGATCGCGGCGACCACCGCGCCCTCCGGCCCGCAGATCGGCGCGGCGACCGAGAGGGCGTCCATGGTGACCTGCCTGTCGCTCACCGCGTACCCGGTGCGGCGCACCTCGGCCAGCGTTCTGCGCAGCCGCCCGGGATCGGTGACGGTCAGCGGGGTGTACCGCTCCAACGGCGCGGCAAGCACCTGCTCCTGCACCTCGGCCGGCGCGTACGCCAGCAGCACCAGCCCGACGCCTGTGGCGTGCAACGCGAAGCGGCCACCGACCCGGGTGAGCACCGGCACCGCGTGCCGACCGGCGATCCGTTCGATGAAGACCAGCTCCACGTCCTGCCGGACGGCGAGCTGGACATTCTCGTGGGTCACCTCGTACAGGTCTTCCATGGTCGGCAGCGCCAGTTCGCGCAGCCCGAGCCCCCGGGGCGCGAGAGAACCGACCTCCCACAGCCGCAACCCGATCCGGTACCGCCCGTCGTCGCCCCGCTCCAGCGCACCCCAGGCGACCAGCTCGGCGACCCGCCGCGAGGCGGTGGGCAGCGGCAGCTCGGCCCGGCGGGCCAGCTCGCTGAGGGTCAGCGCCGGACCGGCCGGGGTGAACGCGTCGAGCAGGGCCAGCACCTTGCTGGTGACCGACCGTCCGGGCTGCGCGTCCACCCCGCCATCATGCCGACCCCGGCCGGCCGGTCACAGCTCCAGCGTCAGTCGGGGCGTCACCGCGCGCGAAACGCAGATCATCATGGTGTCGCCGACGGCCCGTTCCGCCTCGGTGAGCAGGCTGTCCCGGTGCTCCGGCACACCGTCGAGCACCGGGGTCTCGCAGGTGCCGCAGGTGCCCTCCCGGCACGAGGAGAGCACCTGCACGCCGGCCGCCTCCACCGCCTCCAGGATCGACGTGCCCGGCGGTACGGTGAGCGTCCGGCCGCTGAGGGTGAGTTCCACCTCGACGGCGCTGTCGACGCCGTCGGCGGTGGCCAGCGGAGTGAAGCGTTCGACGTGCAGGGCCCCGGCGGGCCACGACCGGCAGCGTTGCTCCACCGCGGCGATCAACGACTCCGGCCCGCAGCAGTAGACCAGCCCGTCCGTCGGCTGTCCCAGCAGCTCGTCCAGGTCGAGCAGGCCGGTCTCGTCCTGCGGGTACAGGCTCACCCGGTCGCCGTACTTCTCCCGCAGGGCGTCGGCGAAGGCCATCGTGGCGCGGCTGCGTCCGCCGTACACCAGTCGCCAGTCGGCTCCGGCGGCGTCGGCGGCGGCGACCATCGGTCTGATCGGCGTGATACCGATGCCACCGGCGACGAACAGGTAACGCGCGGCCGTCACCAGCGGGAAGTTGTTCCGTGGTCCACGCACCCGGACTGTCGCGCCAGGGGTGAGCCGCTCGTGCACCTGCCGCGAGCCACCGCGCCCCTCCGGCTCCAGCTGCACCGCGACCCGCAGGGTGGCCCGGTCCGCCGGGTCACCGCAGAGCGAGTACTGGCGTACCAACCCTGGCCCGAGTTCCAGGTCGAGGTGCGCGCCGGGGGACCAGGCGGGCAGGTCGCCGCCGCCGGGGCGGCACAGGCCCAGGACGGCGACGCCGGCCGCCGCCCAGTCCCGGTCGACCACCACCAGCTCCGCGCCGTCCAGGTCGTCGGCGGTCACGCGGGCACCACCGACCGGGTCGGTGCGGCGTGCGGGGTCGGTGCGACCGCCTCCGGCGACTGATGACCGTACGGATGGGCGAGCAGCCACTCCCACAACTCGACGGGTTCCTCGGCGACGCGCTCGGCACCGCAGTGGCAGATCCCGCGCAGCGTGTCCGTACCCGGCATCCAGTGGATCCGGTAGATCCGGTCGCCGGTGAGCATCCGGGCCGGCCCGGTCATCGGGGCGCACCCACCGTCCCCGCCTCGACCATCCGGGCGATCAGCCGTCGGGCGGCGAGCCCGCCGGTGTCGATGTTGATGCTGAGTTCCTGGTACTTGTCCGGCTCGGACGCGATCACCTGCTCCAGGATGTTCAGCGCCGTCACGTCCTGCATGACCACCGTGTGGTTGCTCTGGTGCAGGTACTCGCTCACCGACTCGTCGTCGATGGCGAAGTCGCGGGCCACCGCCCAGAAGTCGTACGTGGTGTTCTCCGTCGACGGGGTGATGGCGTACACGATCTCGGCGTGGAAGGCGTCGCTGTCCTCGCCCTCGGCCGGCGGGTAGACGCCCTGCGGCGCGATCCGGCTGTGCAGCAGGTACAGGCACGGCGGGTGGAACTCGATGTCCTGCCAGCGGGTGATCCGGCCCTGGATGCCTGTCGACTTGGCGTAGAACGGCGGGCACTCGGCGTCGTCCATGTGCCGGCTGACGTAGACGATGCCCCTTTCCTCGTCGACCTCGGTGGTGATCGGCGTGTTCGCCACCTCCGGCGTGCCGATGTAGCCGCCGTGCAGGTAGGTCTCGTGCGACAGGTCCATCAGGTTGTCCACGAGCAGGCTGTACCGGGCGTTCAGCGGCGCCATCCCACGCACCACCGTGTACCGGGGGTCGTCCAGCCAGGGGGCGCGGGGAATCGTGGTGGGGTCCGCGCGGTCCCGGTCGCCGATCCACACCCAGATCAGCGAGTCCTGCTCCACCACCGGGTACGCGGCGACCCGCGCGGTCCGCGGGATGCGTTGCTGACCCGGGACGAAGACGCAGGTGCCGGTCTGGTCGTAGGTGAAACCGTGGTAGCCGCAGACGATGGTGTCGCCGTCGAGGCGGCTCTCGGAGAGCGGGTAGCGACGGTGCACGCACCTGTCGGCGAGCGCCACGGCCTCCCCGGACTCGGTGCGGTAGAGGACCAGCGGCTCACCGAGCACGGTGCGGGCGAGCAGATCCCGCCCGACCTCGTTGCTGTAGGCCGTCACGTACCACTGGTTGCGGGCGAACGCCATCGTGACCCAACCTCTCTCGGGACGGGAGCGGGGTGCAGTCGGATGATCCCGTGACCGGGCCGCTGATCGGCAGCGTCTATTTCACTCAGTGAAAGGCCGCACGGCCTTTCGCCGGTCGCCGCGACGCTGCGATGATCGGCGGCGTGACGGGGGTCGAGAAACCAGTGCGTACGGATGCAGCTCCCCGCCCGGACGAGGGCGGCCTGGGGGCTCGGTTCTGGCGGCTCTGGTCCGCGTCGGCGGTGTCCAACCTGGCCGACGGAATCGTCAAGATCGCGCTGCCGTTGGTGGCCGTCGGCTACACCCGCTCACCGGTGCTGGTGGCCGGGGTCGCCACCGCGTTCAGCCTGCCCTGGCTGCTGTTCGCGCTGCCGGCCGGCGCCCTCGCCGACCGGCTCGACAGGCGTCAGGTGATGCTCGCCGCCAACGCCCTGCGCGCGGTTGTCATCGGCGGGCTGGCGCTCGCGGTGGCCTTCGACGCCGGGTCGATCTGGCTGCTCTACCTGGTGGCGCTCGGCCTCGGCATGGCCGAGACCCTCTACGACACCTCCGCCCAGTCGATCCTGCCGCAGGTGGTCACGCGCGACCAGCTACCCCGGGCCAACGGCCGACTCGCCGCCGTGGAACTGGCCGCCAACCAGTTCGTCGGCCCACCACTTGCCGGTTTCCTGGTCGCCGCCGGGGTGGCCCTGGCCCTCGCCGGGCCGGCGGTGCTGTGGGCGGTGGCCGTCGCCGCGCTGCTCCTGGTCGCCGGCCGGTTCCGGATCGAGCGGGACGAGCCGACGACGATGCGTGCCGACATCGTCGAAGGGCTGCGTTTCCTCTGGCGGCACCGGCTGCTGCGCACCCTGGCCACGATGGTCGGGACCAGCAACTTCATCACCAGCGCCATCTTCGCCGTGCTCGTGCTCTACGCGGTCGGCCCGGATTCGCCCATCGGCCTCACCGAACCCGGGTACGGCCTCCTGCTCACCACCATCGCCGCCAGCATCGTGCTCGGCTCGGTAGCCACCGCGCGGATCGAACAACGGCTCGGACGGTCCCGCACCCTTGCGCTCTCCGTGCTGGCGATGGCCGCAGTCGTCGGCGTACCGGCGCTGAGCACCAACCCGTTCGTGATCGGTACGGTCTTCTTCGTCGGCGGGATCCTGCTCGCCACCTGGAACGTCATCACCATCTCGCTACGCCAGCGGATCACCCCGGACCGGCTGCTCGGCCGGGTGAACAGCGGCTACCGAATGCTGGCCTGGGGAAGCATGCCGGCCGGCGCGCTGGTAGGCGGTCTGCTGGCCGAGGCATTCGGCCTCCGCGCGGTCTTCGCCATCCTGGGGTCGCTGACGCTGACCCTGCTGCTCGGCATGTTCGTGGTCACCGACGCCAACATCGACGCCGCCGAGAGAGACGGGGCCGAACGCGACAAGGCCAACTGACTTTCGTCTGCGGAGGAAGGCGGCCGGCCGGGCCGCGCGGCGTAGAAGATCGCACCCCGGCCGTATGGGCGAGATGGGAACGGCCGCAGACTGCAGTTGCTGCGCCTCTGGCGTGGGCTCTCTGCCTACGGGCTGGCCGGCGATCGGTCGAAGGGTGTGGTTGCGGTAGGCCATCCCGCCCGCTATCGATGCGGCCGAGCCGAGTAGACCACCGCCCGACCCGCCAGGGTCCGTACGAGCCGTCAAAGTTGTCTAGACGTGGCGGGCCGGGCAGCGGCCTGCTCCCACAAGGACGTCGGCGGGCGGCGACAGTGAGGGAGCCTCCTCCGGCCTCCTACGCCGGATCGAAGCCGTCTACAGACTTACCCTCCAGGGAGGGGCTAGGGAGGGGCTGGTCAGCTCGCTGACTTACGGCAAACCGCAGCGAGATCCCGGCACCCGGTCCAGATGCTACTGCTCCGAGTGTGAGGCTTTAAGTGCTGCAGCACGTCGAATAGCCATGACGAAAGGAGAGTCGGCATTCTGAGTTTCTTGGTCGAGGTCGTCGAACGGGATAGAGGAGTCGTGGGACACCCCTTGAATGCGCATCCAGGCTACCCAGGCGTCGTGAACGTCCGGCGCTGTCACGCTTTCACCCTTAGCTCTCAGGAGAACGGCGTATATCAAGAACAGATCGTTGGAGTTGGGGGGGATGTGGGATTCGTCGATCTGTGACCGTATTAGAAAGGCGTCACTGCTCAAGTAATCCATCATTCGGCAATTCTCCCGACGATTAGAAGTAGGTACAGGCAGGAGAAGAGCCAGGGTACTGTTCGTTCGACAGCACCTAGCTCCGCATACCTCGGACGCCATCTCTTGATGGGGTCCTGCTTCAGAATCTCCCATTCATCTGCGAAGATCTTCACCGGCAGTTGTTCTTCAAGGGTGTTGATGACACGGAATTTGGCTGCATTTAGTTCGCGGTAGCTGCGAAGCTGAAGCCACCAGGATGCAGACAGGATAAGCCCGGCAGCTCCAATCGCTACTACTATCCAAATGGGGGCCGCCGATAGGGAGGGCATAGCGATTCCCAGGACCGCCACAAACGTCGTTTGTGTCGTCAGGAAGAAGGCATTGGCGGTGGCGCGCCGTACAGAAATTCGGTCCGCCATTTCGGTCGCCATCTTATATAGATCCACCACCACGGGATCGGTTTTTCGATGCGGCTCCGTCAACGAGCCCCACCGATAAGCAGCTTCAAGTTATCCCAAGTCCACTTGTACACCTTGTCCGTCGAATCGGCAGCCCTTGGCTTCTTGGCGACGCCGTTCTTGTAACCCTTCAGGAGGAAGTATGGTATTCCTTCGTCGCGTGCAATCTGGAGTTCTTTAGAGACGCCGACGGCCGTGTCGGTATGTAGGCCGCAAATTACTGGAACCACGTCGCTCGCTCGTATGCGCTTCCGGGCTCGCTCCTCCCAATCGGCTGATGCGACCTTGATTGACCAATCGTGAATCTCGAAGGGGGAATCGGGTAGCTTCGCCTGGCCGACGAGGAATTCTTTCAACGTGACGTCGTGATCGTAGTCGAAACTAATAAATGCGCGTTTTGTCACTTTTCCTCCGATAGTAGCACATTCAGTTGCAGGACCGTTGTTTGCCGACTTGCCGTCAACCGAGGAACCTTGCAACGATAACAGCGATCGCCGCGCCTATAAATCGGCTGATGTGGTCGTCCCAAGGCTGACCTAAGGCCGGGTGGCCATCTGGTCCCGACCCAGGCGAACGATACCGGTAGCCCACCGACTGTCGGCATAGTGGCCGACTATCAACCCAGATGGCCATAGGTGCGCGGCATGTCGTCAGGGTCCATTGGAAACCCGAACCCGTGGACCTTCCATCCGCCCAGCTCGGGTCTCAGCACGAGGCTGATAACTCGGGCGTCAAGAGGCACCAGGCCGCCGACGACCTTTAGAGGTCCTTCGTCGTCTGTTCCTAGCTCGGAAGGGAGCCTAACGTAGGCGACGTCATAGCGAGGCTTCATGACGCCCGTCGTTAGTCCGCCTGATTTCGTTCGCTCCTTGAGTGCCGCCAGGTCCCATCGACCTCGTGACTCCGGAGTAATTACCGAGTCCAGTACCTCGTAGTTCTCCTCCAATACCGCATACCACCAGCCCAATGCTATGGCGTAAGGGTTGTCGGGAGTTAGTGGTCCGCCGGCTTCCATTACCTCGTCAATGGTGCCGGAAACGAGCCTTCCCGGGAACGGTGGCTCCTCAGTAGGTGGCTCCTGCAATGGGAAGTTGGGTGGCAACGGAGGCTTGCGGCGGCCTCGGCGAGCGGCGGCTAGCAGACGCGACCTGCTGATCTCTCGATGCACGCCGAAGAGGTCCACTGACACAAGCTGGCCGAGGAGACCTGGTCGAGGGCAGTCATCGATGCGGAAGACCAATAGCCTTCGCTCGGCTCCGCCCGGATCGTTCCTCCATGCCTCTTGCCACTCTGCTTCAGCGTAGGACGACCGGAGGTACGCTTGGGATAGAACAGCGATGGTCCGGCTGCTGGCCTGTGTCGCTCGATGCATCTCGGCGACGAAGTGCGCGCCTGCGTCGAAATCCCAAGCCTGTAGAAATACCGTGTACCCGGCTTCCTCCAGCTCCCAACCGATCCACTCAGCCCACTGCTCGTCGACCCCGGTGTAGCTGATGAAGAAGTCGCGCTTGCCGTCGGCCGAGGTCGCCGATGCCTCCACCCATCCTCCTAAGGTAAGCCCGGGCCGACGCGGCTGACCGAGAACTAACGCACTCCCTGGGTTCGCTGCCAGGCCGTCACCAGGTCGTCTGACGACCGACGAAGACAGCCAGAGGTGGTGGACTGAGTGTGTGGCAGCCCTGGACACAAGATACCGTGAGGCGTCGTGAACTAGCCATCATGGATGGCGGCCCCAGCGCGAGCAGGTACCACTTGCCGTTCCTGCTGCTGGCCGAGAAGCGGCTCTAAGTTCCGCTTCTAGCTGTGAGCGTCATGGCGCTAGGTGCTTTGCCGGCCGCAGGGCGTGTTACCCGGTGGCGAGCTGGGAAGCGCTGGCAGTCAGGGGTACCGTCGGTGGTGGTGTGGTTGCCGGTTGTCGTGCTGGTTGCCCGCCGAATTTGATCGTTGGTCGAGAGGATCGTTGTGCCTCGTCGAGCCATACCTGCTGACCCGTCGGTGGGTGAGCGCATCCGGGCCCGGCGCGAGCTGCGGGGCTGGAGTATCCGGTACGCCGCGAGTCGCGCAGGTATCTCGCATACGACGTGGTCACGTGTCGAGCGCGGTGTGCAGCGCACGGATCGGTACATGGTGGTCGATCTGGCCGCCGCCCTGGAGTGTTCAGTTTTCGACCTCACTGGCCAGCCGTACACGCCGGCTGATCGGCAGCTTGACGGCGCGCGGATCGACGCTGAGCGGGTGTGGCGGGCGATGATGGCGCATCCGTTCGATGGTCCGCCGATCGTCGGGGCTGCCACTGTGGAGCAGGTGGCTCGGGAATCAGCGCTGGTGCGGGATCTGTACGGCCGGTGCGACTATGCGGGGGCTCTGCGCCGGCTGGCGGATCTCGTGCCGGCCATGCATGCCGTGACTGATCAGCGGTCGGCGTACCGGTTGATGGTGCCGGTGTATGGCGTGGCAATGGGTTCGTTACTCAACGTCGGCTACTCGGCCCACGCCTGGCTGGCGGCGGAGCGTTCGGCCGAGGCTGCGCACCTGCTTGATGATCCGGTTGCGGTGGGGGTGGCGGCGGCGAATCGGGCGCGGGTGTCGGCATACACCGGCGCGTACGGCCCGGCCCGGGCGTACTGTGATCGGGCCGGTGCGGACCTGGCGGGCAGCAGCGCGGATACCGCGTTGGATGTGCTCGGGTTCCTGCACCTGGCCCGCGCGCATCACCTCGCCGGCATGAAGGATCAGCCTGCCGCCCAGGATCACCTCGACGAGGCGGCGCGGATCGCCGCGCACACCGGGGAGACGAAGAGCTGGGACCTGTTGTGGGGGCCGAGCAACGTGGCGTTGTGGCGGATGGCCTACCTACTCGACACCGGGCGTCCGCAGGAGGCGTTGCAAGCGGCTGCCGGCGTGGCGGTCGGGGAGTTGCCGGCGGTGCGGCAGGTGTACTACTGGCTGGACATGGCCCGCGCGATGGTGGCGGCTGAGCGGGAACGGGACGCGGTGCGGATGCTGCTGGCGGCCGAGCGGGTCGGCCCGCAGCACACCCGGTCATCGACGGCGGCGCGAGAAGTCGCCCGTGGACTGCTGCGCCAAGGGCTTGTCTCCACGGAACTGCGGGGCCTCTGCGAGCGCATGGGAGTCACCAGCCAGTAGTGGTGCGTAGGTGTGCCATCACGCACCGTGCCGTCCATAGCGTTCCGTTCAGGACACGACGGCAGGAAGTACCCGCTGCGTCGACTGTGTCCGTCGGGTGGCGTCAACCCGAGCGCGACGCCTGACAGGTCGTGCCGCCGTCGCCACCCTCCAACCCGTGACGAGGGAGGCGGAACCTGTGGCGATCTGGTCCGAGCTGCGCGACATCATGCGGTGGCTACTACGGCGGGCTGACTCGCCCCCGCCGCCTGGGACGGGCCAGCGCTACCAAACCGCCGAGCAGGCAGCGGCGCAGCAGCGGTTGCTCGACCAGGCTCAGCGCCTGCGGGACACGCAGTGGCACGGTGAGCCGATCCAGACAACGCCGTACGTGCCCACGAGCGGGAATCGGCGCATGACATGGCACCACCGGTGAGCCCAGCGCGGGCAGGTGGTACCGACATGTCACCTCCGAGCAGGCGACGCGTCTCGTACGACGACTACCTGTTGGCAACCGCGTTGACCTTTGCCCGACGACATTGGCCGGTCTGGTCCTGGCAGCGCTGGCGGCGCATCTGTCGCTGTGGTGCCGATCTGCCGTGCCGTGCCCGGCACCGGATTCCGATCAACCGGGGGCACTGGCCGCAGGAGAGTGAGCAGTGATCGGCGGTCCGGAGCAGACGATCCTCGCGGTGCACGTTCGAGGGCTCGACGGCATGTGCGTCGGCTGCCGGGCGTGGTGGTCGCGGCTGTCCCCGTACCCCTGCTGGCAGGTGGATTGGGCGACCAGTCGGCAGGCCCGCGCGAGCGTCGCTCGGTTTCTGGGTGGTGTGCGGTGACCACCCATGGGCCGGTATTGCCGATCTGGAGCTGCGGTGGCTGCGACCTGCCGTGGCCCTGTCCGACCCGGCGGCGGGAGCTGCGCGCGGAGTACGCCGACGCTCCGGTGTCACTCGCCCTCTACCTCGGCGGCTATCTCGTCCAGGCCGCCGAGGACATGCCCTGGGCATCGGCCGGCGCACTGCACCGCCGCTTCATCGGCTGGACCAGGCAGCCCCCGGAAGGCCGGAAGACGTCGGATGGCACCTGATCCGACCAGTCCTGCACGACGTTGCCGGGGCCGGAACGGGGGCGGTGGCGCAGCGCGGGAAAGGTGTAGGTCGGCGGGACTGAGGGCCACCTACCGGAGGACGTCTCGACGGTTCACGTCACGTCGCCAAAGCACCCGGCGTAGGAGTTGGCGCGGCGACCATGCCGCGTAGCGCGGCCAGGAGAAGTCCCTGCTCGTCAACAGGTAGACCAAACCGGGCACGCGAGAGTTGGGTGGCGTACGGCGCGAGGGCGTCGAGGTCGGCATGTTGTTGCCGCGCCTCCGCATTCAATGCGGCATCGGGGTCGAAGTCGATGTCGTCGTCGCCGGTGTAGTCCTCGGACGCCAGTTCCATACGGTAGTCGACGGCGTCGATGGCCCGGCCTGCGACGTGTACGGCGAAGGCCGGCTCCGCGTGGAGGTAGCATTCCGCCGCGTAGAGAATCGCTGCGGCCGGGTCATCGTCGGCGTCATCCGGGCCGTCCTGCCCCTCGTTATGGTAGTACTCGCTGATGTAGAACTCGCCGAGGGTGACGGCGATTGGCTTGAAGGCCGTCTGATCGCCGGCGGCAGCACGCCACACCAGGTCGAGCAGAGGTCGCAGGCTCTGTGTGAACGGCAGCCCTTGCGGGTCCAGCCGCATGAGCCGCTCCGCCGTGATAGCGGCGAACGCCACCGCCGTACCAGCGTCGACCGCCAGCAACCGCGACCGCACCTGCTCGTTGAGGGTCTGCCAATCCGTCACACCAACCTCCAGACACCGGCGGGTAAGCATACGAGCGGGGCTCCGGCCAGGGCGCGACGACCCGGACCATGAACCGCCAGTGCACACCTTGGCACGTGGACCTGCTCGCTGGGGCTGAAGTCGCTACCCGCTTTCGTTGCCCTTCTTCCATTCAGCCGCCGCCACCTTCCAGGCCATCCGGTGCAACAACTGAGGCGATTAGAGAAGTTGAATGCAACCGCGGTTGAATCAGGCCCAACCCGCCGCGGCATGCGGATCACAGACTAGGTCTGCCCGTTGGACGGCCGCCGTACGACCGAGCGTTCTCGACGCTGACCGCCGCCCGCAGGGCGATCGCGGGAGATGATGCCGGCGTCCATGCGGATGCTGTCCACCGGCACACCGAACAGGGGAGCCGCACCGGCACGGACCAACGCCAGCCCCTGCCGGGTCGTAAAGGTCCAGCCACCGCGAACGCAGACGACAACAACAGGGAAGTTGGTCTCACGCTCAGCCAAGCGCCCGACGGCCGACCTACTGCAGGCCCTCACTGGCCATGGCCGCTCGTCACGTCCCGTTGCGGAGTGAACAAGGCCGCGCGCCGTGCTGAGTTGGTCGTTTCGTTCGCATCCTTACGGGAAGTCGCCACGTATGTCGTCTGACCCTGGCGCTCCC
>NZ_JBAGKI010000058.1:0-35231 GCF_036689795.1 Micromonospora palythoicola
GACCCGCACCACCCGTCTACTGCCGTCGCCCCCCATGCCGGGGTCTCCTCTCGGCGCTGAGGTGGCGCCACCTACCACCCTGGGGGGTTAACCGTTGCCGCCACGTCGTATTACGGCAGGATCAGGAGTCTGAAGCTCAGTTCTGCTTCAGCGAAATCGCACCGTAGTCGGCGTCCGAGACGGCGTTCCAGACGAACTGGTCGACGTTCTCGCTGTAGACCGCGCCAACCTTGTTCCACCACATCGGGATGACCGGCAGGTCCTCGCCGAGGATGTCCTCCGCCTGCTGGTACGACGGGATGGCGGCCTGGATCGACTCGGCCGAGTCACCCTGCTTCATCAGGTTGTCGAAGGCCTCGTTCGAGTAGCCCGAGTTGTTGCTGCCGGCACCGGTGCCGTACAGCGGGTAGAGGAAGGTCTCCATGAACGGGTAGTCCGGACCCCAGCCGAGGCGGAACCCACCGGTGAACTTCTTCTGGTCCGCGGTCTCGAGGTACTCGGCGAACTGCAGGTTGACCTTGAGCTCGTAGTCGATGCCCAGGGCCTCCTTGATCTGGTCACCGACCGCCTGCAGCCACAGGTCGTGGCCGGCACCGGCGTTGGCCCACAGGATCAGCTTCTCACCGGCCGGCCAGCCGCCGGCCTCGGCGAGCAGCTGCTTGGCCTTCTCGACGTCCTTGGTGCAGTACTTGCAGACGCCCTCACGGGCACCCTCGAAGGTCGGGGCCACGTAGCCGGACGCCGGGGTGAACCGGCCGTCGAAGACCGCGTCGATGATCGACTGACGGTCGATCGACAGCGACAGCGCCTGGCGGATCCGCTTGTCCTTGAAGGTGTCCTGGTACAGCGGCATGCCGACGTAGGTGAAGCTGTCACCCGGCTGCTCGTACATCCGGTCGCCGTACTGCGCCTGGGCCTCCTTGTAACGGGCCGGGGGCAGGGTGTAGAGCACGTCCAGCTCGCCGGCCTGGAAGGCGGCGTAGCCGGCGTCGATGTCGGCGAAGATCCGGTACTCGATGCGGTCCGGCTTGCCGGGCTCACCCTTCCAGGTGTCGCTCCGGACCAGGTTGATGGCGACGTTGTGCTGCCAGCTGCCATCGATCTTGTAGGGGCCGTTACCGATCGGCTTCTCGTTGCACGCGGCGATGTCGTCGACGCAGGCCTGGGCCATCGGGAAGAAGCCCGGGTAGCCGATCGTGGTCGGGAAACCGGAGAACGGCGCGTCCAGCTCGACGGTGAAGGTCAGGTCGTCGACCTTCTTGAGACCCGACATGGTCTCGGCGCTCGGCTTCGGAGCCTCCTTCGGGCCCTCGCCGTCCGGGTCGGCCGGCGCCACGTCCGCCTTACCGGCGATCCGCTTCATGAAGTAGCCGTTGTTCTGGGCGTTCGGCCCGTAAGCGGCGTAGTTCCACGAGCGGAGGAACGCGTCGGCGTTGACCGGCTCACCGTTGTCGAAGGTGTAGCCGCTCTTGAGCTTGATCGTCCAGAGCTTCTGGTCGGTCGACTCGACCGACTCGGCGATGTCCATCTCGACCGCGGAGGTCTCGGCGTTGTACTTGACGAGACCGCGGTACAGCTGGCGGATCACATACAACGACGGCTCGTCGTCGCCGCCGGACGGGGTCAGGAACGCCGGCTCGGCGTTGTACACCCGCAGCGTGCCGCCGGACTCGCCGGCCGGCTCGTTGTTGTCGTCGCCACCGCCGCTACAGGCGGTGGCCAACATGGCGGTGGCGGTCGCCGCGACCGCCACCTTCAGGAATTTCCCGCGCATGGGAGTGCCTCCTCAGGGCGCTCGGCTCACGAGGGGGTTGTGAGGTGCCTGCAACTGTGACACCCGATGCGCCCAGGCGGGAAGGCGTGTTATCAACCCGATACCCGCCCGGGACGGGGCCGACATCGACCCGCGGGCGCCTCTCCGGCACCCCCGACGCATGGTATGAGCTGCTCGTCAACCACATTTCCACGCTCGGCCGGCCGTCGGATGACGTGGGGTCGACGCCTCCGCGAACCCGCCGGACCATCGACGTGAACCCCGCCACTATTCGCCGAATGCTACCCGAAAGTATGAGTCGGATTCCAGACCGACAGCCGATCAACATGGTCGGGCGAAGGACTCGTGCCCCGAACGCGGTCCGACCCCGGATCCGCTGTGGGATCCGGGGTCGGACGAGATGTCGCGGTGTCGGCGATCAGGCCGTGAAGTGAATCCGGCGACGACGCAGCACCAGCACGGTGACCGCACCGGCGACCAGGAGCACCAGCCCGGCGGCGATCGCGGTGACGATCGGCGCACCGGTCAGCGGCAGGCCACCGTCGTTGGAGGCCGGCGAGGTGGACGGGGCGGGACTCGCCGGTGACTCCTCGGGAGTGCTCGGCGTCGGCTCCGGCGACGGGGACTCCGTCGGGGTGGACGGCGTCGGCTCCGGCGTCGTCGGCTCGGGGCTGGGCTGCGGCGCCGTGAAGGTGGCCTTCGCCTCGGCGGTCACCGTGGCGCCGGTGCTGCCGCCCAGGATCAGCTTCTGCGCCGCCTTGCGCCCGGTGTACAGGAACACCCGGCCGAAGGAGACCGAGTCGGCGGCGGACGCGGTCACGCCGACCTCGCCGGCCTGCTCGGTCGTGAGCCAGAACTGGCCGCCGTTGACGGTCGTGGTCACCGGCGCGCCCTCGGCATCGACCGCCGACCCACCGGTCACCGCCAGCGTGATCTCACCCGCCGGCCCCTTCACGGTGAACGGGCCGGCCTTCTCACCGACCTGCGCGGTGGCGCTGGTCGGATCGATGCTCAGCTCGGCCTTCGGCTCGGGCTGATCGGTGGCGTTCGCGATCAGGTAGTCGTGAACCTTCTTGATCACGTCGTACCGCTGCTTGCCGACCAGGCCACGGCCGGCGACCCAGTCGCCGAGCTCGATGCCGTCGCTGAAGTGCCAGACGGCGGTCTGGGTGCCGAAGTAGAGCAGGTTGCGGCGGACATTCTCGTTCGTCCCGGCGGGCAGGGTGGCACCGGCGGCGGCCAGCAACGCGGCGGAGTCGGCGTTCGGGTAGCCGTGGGTCAGCACCCACTGCACCTTCGCCAGGTTCTTCACCTGGGACTCGTCCCAGGTGCCCTCCTGGTACCTGCCATCGATCGCGACGTTCGTGTGGTAGTCGATGCAGAAGGCCGGGAGCCGCTTGCCGTCGATCTTGATAGCCAGCGCCGAGGTCCGCTTGACCTTGCCGTCGAGCAGGAGCTTGACGGTGCTGTTCGGCACCGTCTTCGCCACACCGGTGGCCGGGTCCTCGGCGGCGGCAGGGGCGGCGGCACCGAGCGCCAGCGCGCCGCCGGTGACGGCGGCGAGCGCGATCCGCGCCCAGCGCCGTCCTCGTTGTCCGATCATGAGTTTCGTGCACCTCTCGGGCAGGGAGTGACCCGCGTACGCGCGGGCGGCCGGAGTCGCCGTTCCCGCGGGATGAGCGGCATCCGCACACGGGAAAGGCGAGGGGCATTATCGACCGCGACTTGATCACATGTCACGCCCTGCAGCCTGAATAGCCGCTTATGCCGGAAAGGTCGGTTACACCAGGCGCCGATCGGCCGCCCAGCGGGACAGTTCGTACCGATTCGACATCTGGAGTTTGCGCAGCACGTTGGAGACGTGCGTCTCGACGGTCTTGATCGAGATGTACAGCTCCCGGGCGATCTCCTTGTACGCGTACCCCCGAGCGAGCAGCCGGAGCACCTCGCGCTCCCGGTTGGTCAGCTGGTCCAGCTCCGGATCGGCGACCGGGGCGTCCGGCCGGGCCGCGAAGGCGTCCAGCACGAATCCGGCCAGACGGGGGCTGAACACCGCGTCGCCGTCGGCCACCCGCCGGATCGCCGCGGCCAGCTCGTCGGGCGAGATGGTCTTGGTGACGTACCCGCGGGCACCGGCCCGGATCAGCCCGATCACGTCCTCGGCCGCGTCGGAGACGCTCAGCGCCAGGAAGCGGACCTCGGGGTGGCTGCGGCGCATCGCCTCCAGCACGGCCCGACCACCCCCGTCGGGCATGTGCACGTCGAGCAGAACCACGTCCGGCTCGGTGGCCGCGATCCGGCTGACCGCGTCGGCCACCGTGCTCGCCTCCCCCACCACCTCGACGTGCGCGCCGAGTTCGGCGCGTACCCCCGCGCGGAACATGGCGTGGTCGTCGACCAGGAAGACCCGCAGCCGTCCGGGCCCGGTGCCCTCCGGTTCGACCGGTGGTGTCGACTGCTCGGCCATCATCTGTCCCTCTCCGCCGTGGCCGGGTCCCGGGAGATCGGCAGGATCAACCGGACCTCGGTCCCCTCTCCAGGCCGGGAGCGGATCTCCGCCCGGCCACCGTGCCGCTTCATCCGCCCGACGATCGAGCCTCGGACACCGTGCCGATGGTCCTCCACCGTATCCGGGTCGAACCCGACACCCCGGTCCCGCACGAAAACGCTTACCTGCTCGGGCTCCACCTCGGCGTAGAGCGACACGGTCTGCACCCCGGCGTGCCGGGCGGCGTTCACCAGCGCCTCGCGCGCCGCCGCCACCAGGGCGCCGATCCGCTCGTCGGTCTCCCGGTCGCCCACCACGACCGCCTCCACCGTCATCGCGAAGGTGTCCTCCACCTCGGCCGCAGCCTGTTCCAGCGCGGCGGCGAGGCGTTCGGTGGGTGAGGCGGTGGGCTTGTAGAGCCAGTTGCGCAGCGAGCGCTCCTGGCCCCGGGCGAGCCGCTGCACGGTCTTGACGTCGCTGGCGTTGCGCTGGATCAACGCGAGGGTGTGCAGCACCTGGTCGTGCACCATGGCTGCCAGTTCGGCCCGTTCCTGCTCACGGATGCGGCCCTCGCGCTCCGAGCGAAGCTGGTTCCAGGTGCGCCAGAGCACCGGCGCGGCCACCACCCCGACCCCGGCCAGCCCCACCAGTGCGAAGATCACACCGTTGATCACGGCGTCGAGGTTCTGTGCCGGGGAGTAGACCGCGGCCACGCCGATGATGCCGACCGCCACCAGCACCCCGCCCCCGACGAAGCGAAGCACGAACGCCCGCCGGTCGCTCTCCTCTATCACCGCGCCGAGCCAGGGCACGGGCATCGACTCACCCCACTGCCGTCGCCGCTCGGGTGCCGACTGGTGCCAGATCACGCCGGCACCGACCGCGATGATGGCGACCAACCAGCCGGCGGTGCCGGTCGCGCCCACCGAGTCGAAGACCATCACCTGGATCAGCAGCACGCCGAGCCCGATGGCCACGAAGGGCAGCAACTGACCGACGTCGCGGCGCGGCGGTACGGCGGTGTCACCGGGTCGCAGCGGCACGACCGCCCAGAAGGCCGCGTAGAGAAGCAGACCCAGTCCGCTCAGCCCGAGCAGCACCATGAAGGCGATCCGGACCCGGACCACCGGGACGCCGAGATGCTCGGCGATGCCGGCGGCCACCCCGGCGCCCATCCGGTGCTCCGGAGCGCGGTAGAGGCGGGGTGGTTGACTGCTGCTGCTGATCGCGAGCTCCCTGGTCAGGACGGTCGGGCCGGACGAGAGGCGAGGTTCCCGGCGCCGATCCGATCGTCACACGCGGCGTGGCCGCCCGACCACGGGGACGCCCCCGACATTCGGGCGGGCCGGATCTCAGGGTGGGGTCAGGGTCGCCGCCGGAGGACGCTCGGGCGTCGGGCGCAGCAGGATCGAGGTATGACCGACGACGCTGCCCAGCCGTACCGGCCGGGGCCGACCGAACCGGAGCCGACGCCTCCGGCGGCCACCCGGTCGGCCGTACCCGAATCGCCCGGTGCCGGGGCGGACGGCCCGGCCGTACCGCCCGCCGGCGGCGGAACGGCGTGGGACGACCCGCCCCCACCTGTCGCCGCCCCTCCGCCATCCGGTGGTGCGACGGCGTGGGAGAGCACCGCCGCACCATCGTCCGCCGGGCCGGGGGGGCCGGGTGGGCCTGGTGGACCTGGTTGGCCGCCCGGCGGGCACGGCGGCCCTGGTTGGCCGGGCGGGCCGTCGGGGGGTGGACCCGGTGGATTCTTCGGGGGCGCCGGCTTCACCTCCCGGTACGGTCTGGTCCGGCCTCGGGAAGGCCGTTACCTGGCCGGCGTCTGTGCTGCCGTCGGCCGGGCCACCAACACCGACCCCGTGCTCTGGCGGGTGCTGCTGGCGGTCCTGGGCTTCTTCGGCGGCGTCGGCATCCTGGTCTACGTCGCCGCCTGGTTGATCATTCCGGGCGAGGGCGACACCGCCTCGCCCATCGAATCCATGCTGGGCCGCGGGCGTTCCAGCATGTCCCCGGTCACGGTGATCATCCTCGGCGTGGTGGTCGCGGTGGGTTTCGGCTTCGTCGTCACCGACGCCTTCCGCGCGGTACTGCTCGGCGCGGCCATCCTGGTCGGTGGCGCGCTGCTGTTGAACCGTCAGCAGCGCGAAGTCCGACCCGAGTCGGCCACACCCGGTGCCGGCGTGCCCGCCGGTCCGCCACCGCCCCCTGGTCCGGTGCCTCCGGTCGGCTATCCAGCTCCGACCGGCTATCCGGCGTACCCGGAATTCGGCCGGACGGCCACCGTCACGGCGCCCGCCTTCCACCCCCCCGGCTCAACGTCCGGCGTTCCCTCGCCACCGGCGGGGCCCGGCGGACCTGACGAGCCGACCACGCAGTTGCCGTCGGCTCCGGCATGGCCGACGAGCGCTGCCGCGTCGGGCCCGCCGGTCACCCCCCCGACCTACCGTCCCCCGTTCGCGCCGCACGGCCCCTACGCCGGGCCACCGAAGGTCGCTGTGCCACCACCGCCCAAGTCGAAGCCGCCCCGCAAGCCCCGGGAGCGGTCGGCCCTGGGCGCGGTGACCTTCTCGTTGATCTTTGTCGCGTTGGGGCTGGTCGGCGTTCTCGACCTGTTGGACGTCTTCGGGATCGGCGCGTCGGCCTACTTCGCCGCCGCACTCGCGGTGATCGGGCTCGGCCTGCTCGTGGGAACCTGGTTCGGGCGGGCCCGCTGGCTCATCGCGCTCGGCCTGGTGACCGCCGCCGCCCTGGCGGTGGTCACGGTCGTCGAGTCCTACGACCGGGTCCGCGGCGTGGACGGCGCGGTCACCTGGGCACCGACGAGTCACCGTGACCTCGCCAACCGGTACGAACAGAGCTTCGGCGACGCGGTGCTCGACCTGCGGGCGATCGACTTCACCCAGCAGGAGACGGAGATCACCGTCGCCGTCAACTTCGGCGAGGCCACCGTGGTGCTGCCACCCAACGTGGACGTCACCGCGGTGACCAGGGTGACCGCCGGTGACGCGAACATCCTCGGCCAGCGGACGCAGGGCATGGACAACCGCCCGGTAGACACCGTCGATCTCGGCCCGGACGGCGCCGGGGGCGGCAAGCTGCGCCTCAACCTGCACGTCAACGCCGGACACATGGAGGTGAGCAGGTGAGGAGCCACCGCACGGACCTGGTCTCGTTCGCCTTCGGGTTGCTCTTCGTCGCCCTGGCCGCCTGGTGGTTGCTCGCCCAGGTGCTCGGTCTCGTGCTGCCACCGGTCGGCTGGTTCCTGGCCGGTGGACTGATCCTGGTCGGCGGGCTCGGCCTGGTCGGTGCCCTGCGCTCCAGCCGGTACAACAGCCGGCCGGCACCGACCGATCCCCCTGCCGGCACCGGTCCCCCTGCCGACGCCGGCCTGGACGACTCGGTGCGCGACACCGGCGAGGAAGCGGCCGATCCGCTCCCGGACCGGACGGACGTCGACACCTCGACGGGTGAGCCGACCCCGGTCAGCTCGGCCGCCCGGACAGCCGAGCCGGAGCCGCCGGAGGACCGCACGCTCGATCTGTTCGGCGCGGCGGAGGAAACGCCACCGTCCGGACGGCAGGGGCGCGACGGCTGACCGTGCGTCAGCGGTCGCGCGCCGCCTATGCTGGCCGGTGTGCTCCCGCCAGCGCTGGCCGGCCCGCGCCGCAGGGTGACCCCCGCGGGTCGTCGGCGTGCGCGGACCGCCCGCGGCCGGGCCGACCTCGCCGCCGGCGGTGACCCTTGCGTCAGTCGCCTCTACCCGTCAGGAGCCCGTTCGAGATGACCCAGTCCCCCGCCGTGCGTACGCCCGACCGTTCCGGTTCGGTCCGCCTCGGCGAGCGCGCCGCCCGTACCCTCGTCTCCGAGCTTGCCCGGATCAACGACCCGAAGACCGCCCTGCTGGTCGGCGCGGCTCCGGAGTCCGCGGTGCTGGCCGCGGCGATCGAAGCGCTGCTGCCCGGCGACACGCTCATCGTGGTACCCGCCGAACGGGTCAGCGCCACCACGCTGCGGGAGCACGTCGCCGCCCAGGGCCGCTGGGTCGCCGATCGGGTCCGGGTCGTGGACGGCCTCGCCGAGGCGGAGGCCGCCGCGGTGGTCATCGCCGCCGAGGCGTTCACCGGCACCGCCGAGGAGGCCCGCACCACCATCGGGGCACTCACCAAGTATCTGGCCGACGGCGCGGTGCTCAGCGTCGCCACCGCCGTCGGGCGGACCGCCGGCGCCGCCGCCGAGCTGGACCGGCAGGGCGTGCTGTACGGCGTCGGCAACGACCTGGTGCTGCGCAACAACCCACCGGTACGCGTGTACCGGCTCCGCTTCACTCCGGCCGAGGCCGCCACGGCGGAGCAGCTCGCGCCCGCCTACCGGCCGTCGAGCGTGCCGCTCAGCCGTGACATGCACATCGACTCAAACGGGGTGGCCGCCGCCGGCATCGCCCTCGGGCTGGCCGCGCTCACCCGGCTGGCCCGACCGAAGTCGAAGCTCTGGCTGCTGCCCGCGCTGGCCGCCGCGCCGGTGGCCGCCTTCTTCCGGGATCCGGAACGGGACGTGCCGGAGGATCCGTCGGCCGTGGTGGCCGCCGCCGACGGGCAGGTCCTGTCGGTGCAGCGGCTGACCGACGAGCGCTTCGGCGACGGCGAGTTCCTGCGCGTCGCGGTGTTCCTGTCGGTGCTCGACGTGCACGTCAACCGGTCTCCGGTGGCTGGCAAGGTGGTCGACTACTTCGTGGCGGACGGTGGGTTCGTCAACGCGATGAAGCCGGACGCGGAGCACAACGTGGCGGCGTACACGGTGCTGGACACCACCCACGGCACCGTGGTGGTGGCGCAGCGGACCGGCCTGATCGCCCGCCGGATCGTGCAACGCGCTCCGATCGGCGCGCTGCTGGCCCGTGGCGAGCGGTTCGGGCTGATCCGCTTCGGCTCGCGTACCGACGTCTACCTGCCGGCGGAGGCCGCGGAACCGCTGGTCGGGCCGGGTGACAAGGTGATCGGTGGATCGACCGTGATCGCCCGCTGGCGCTGAATTTCGACACCGGAGACGTCAAGGGCGCCGCGGCCAGGCCGCGGCGCCCTTTCGCAAGTACGGGTCAGATGACGGTGCGGCGCTGGCGCAACCAGAGCACCGGACCGCTGATCAGGTACCCGACCACGATCAGCCCGAAGGTGAGCCGGACGTCGATCAGGGCGCCGACCACCGGCGCGAGCCAGACCCACGGCGGCAGCTTGACCAGCCGGGCGAGCTTGGCGTACGGGAAGCTGCTGACCATGGTGAAGGCGAGCAGAGCCACCCCGGCGATCTGCACCGCCCCCGGCACGGGCATGCCGATCACCACCATCAGGGCGAGCACGGCGGCGGCCATCGTGGTGGGTACGCCGGAGAAGAACCGTCCGTCATTTGGCGAGACGTTGAACCGCGCCAGCCGGATGGCGGCGCAGGCGGCGACGAGCGCGGCGGCCACCGCGGCGGCGGCCGTCGGCGCGGAACCGGCCAACGAGGCGTAGACCACCACGGGGGCGGCGAGGCCGAAGGAGCACATGTCGGCCAGCGAGTCCATCTGGGCACCGAACGGGCTGGACACCCCGAGCTTGCGGGCCAGCGCGCCGTCCAGGCCGTCGAACGCGACGCAGGCGATCAGGAGCAACGCGGCCAGTCGCACCTCGCCCTGCATGGCGACGAAGATCGCGTTGATGCCGAGCAGCAGGCTGGCCAGGGTGCACGCGTTGACCAGAGCGAACTTCATCCGCCGGGCCGGTGTCCGCTCGCCCGGCAGCAGCGGTGCCGGCGTCGCTGTCGACGCGGCCGGCACCGGAGTCGGCGCGACGGGTGGGTTGACCGTGACCGGGCCGACCAGCGGGGCGACCGGGGCGATGGTCTCCATCCCGGTGCGGTGGAACCGCCTCAGGCCGTACCGGCGGCGCGGGCGGTCCTGGTACCGGGGCTCGGGCAACACGTCGGTCGCGCCGTGCAGTTCTGCATCTCGGCGGCCGACGCGAACCAGCAGGACCTGGCGGGCGAGGGTGCCGCTGCGGCGCAGCGGGCCCGTCCAGCTTCGCCCTGCGGGACGCGGGCTGTCAGTCGTACGACGCCGGCGCCATGGGGCTCTCGGCACGTTTCCTCCATCACCGGATCGGCTTACCGCCATGTGGCGGGCGTCCGGCTGTCTCGTGCCGGACCTTCCTGGCCCGGCAGCCGTTTTGCGGAGTACACCATCGCACAGGGGGTGGGGGAATGGCGATAGCTGCCGGCGGTACTTATATCTCCTTTAACCGCGCGAACCGCCGTCTTATTCCCATCCGGGACACGATCGCCCGTTTTCTACGCCTGCCCTGCCTCGACTGTACCGGAGGTCGTCCGCCCCGGCTCGGTGGTGAGATCGATGCGGCCGGGCCACGACGGGTCACCTCGACGAGTCCAGGGCACTGACGGCGATCTCAGTCAGGGGGAGATCACGCAGCTCAGCGGGGGTGAACCAGGCGGCACGGGCGGTGGAGCCGCCGGCCGTCTCGGTCACCGCCGGTTCGGTCGGCACGTCGACCTGCACCCGGTAGACGACCCGGATGCCGTGCCAGTCGAGGGGGTACCCCTCCGGCCCCAGGGCCGCCGGGTTGTGCAGGTTGTCCACCCCGATCAGCTCGGTCACCCGGCCCAGTTGACCGGACTCCTCGACCAGCTCCCGTAACAACGCGGTGACGGGTTGTTCGCCGTGATCGGTACCTCCGCCGGGCAGGTGCCATCGCCCGGCACCGGGATAGCCCTCGGCGATCATGGTCAGCAACACCCGTCCGTCCGGATCGGTGACCACCCCGTACGCCCCGAAGCGCTGCCGGCGGTCGCCCGCGGGGCCGGGGAACGGCTCCCGGCGACGCAGGGCACCGGCCGGCAGCGGAACGACCGGCAGACCGACGGCCTCGGCGGTGAACGGCAGCAGCGGCAGCTCGGCCGCCTCGTCCAGGGTCAGCCAACGAGCCAGGTCGGTGCTGCCGTCACGCTCGGCACGCAGCCGCCCACCCAGCACGGTCACGTCGAACAGCATCCGATCGGTGTGCAGGGCGACCCCGAGATCCGGGTACGGCACCACGTCCGCGACGACCGCCCGCAGCCCGGTCGCCTCCACGGTCAGCCCGGTCTCCTCGGCGACCTCGCGGACCACCGCGTGCGCGGGATGTTCGGCATGCTCCAGCCCGCCGCCGGGCAGTGACCAGACCCCGGGAAAGTCCGCCGACGCGGAGCCACGCACCAGCAACACCCGCCGCTCGGTGTCCCGCAGGACCCCGTAAGCCCCCGCCCGCCGCACCCGCTCCACAACTCCAAGCCCCCATCCCACCCCACGCCCGCGCCCCGCACTACTACGCCGATCATGAAGTTATCGCCCTCGCCAGCGGCGTGTCGGAACAATAACTTCATGATCGACGCATGCGTGCATGCATGCGCGGGTGGGGGTGGGGTGGGTCAGGTTAGGTGGGCGGCTTGGACGGCTTCGGCGGTGACCTCGGTGAGGCGGTCGGTGGGCAGGGCGCCGAGTTCCTCCCGGGCGAACCAGCGGGCCTCGCAGGTGGAACCGCCGACGTCGCCGACGGTGGGCGGAGCCGGCTGGTCCACCACCACCCGGTAGAAGGCCCGCACCCCGTGCCAGTCGATCGGGTAGCCCTCGGGACCGAGCGAGGCGGCATCCCGATGACTGGCCACCCCGAGCAAACCGACGAGCCGCCCGGTCTGCCCGGTCTCCTCGACCAGTTCCCGGATCAGCGCCGCGCTCGGCTGCTCGCCGTAGTCGGTGCCGCCGCCGGGCAGGTGCCAGCAGCCGGCGCCCGGGTAGCCGTCGGAGACCCGGGTCAGCAGCACCCGCCCCTCCGGGTCGGTCACCACGGCGTACGCGGCGAAGCGCTGCGCCCGGTGCAGCCCGTCCGGGCCGGGTACCGCGTAGAAGGAGGGGAACTCCGGCGGCTCGTCCGGCACGATGTCCGCCGAGGAGGCCGGCAGCCCGAGAGCGCGGGCGGTGAACGAGCGCAGCGGCAACCGTGCCGCCTCGTCCCGGGTGAACCAGCGGGCCAGGTCGGTGGGCCGGTCGACCCGGTCGGAGAGCGAACCGCCCCGCACCGACACCCGGTAGACCAACCGGTCGGTGTGGATGGTGATGCCTCGCTCCGGCAGTGCCCGCATGTCGGCCAGCACGTCGTGCAGGCCGGCGACGGCCACCGACAGGCCGGTCTCGGCGGCGGTCTCGCGGACGACGGTGTGGTGCGGGTCCTCGCCGTGGTCGACCGCCCCGCCGGGCAGGGACCACGTGCCGGGGGTGCCGGAGCGCTCCGATGCGCGGACCAGCAACACTCGGTCTACGGAATCAACACAGACTGCGTATGCCGCGATCCTGCGCAGCGGCTCCAGCATGGTGGTCACGGAGCCAAATTCTCCCCGCCACCGGTTACCGACGCGGAAAAGAGTCGGATTCCTGACTGATGGCTCGCCCCTGAGAGCCGGTTCAGGGTAGGGATCCGGGCGGTCACCGAGGTCGATACGCTGCGCGACGAGGACCGTGGAGACATGACTTCCACACCTCACGCTCCGTACCGGCAACTGCGCCGCCCCACCACCGACCGGATGATCGCCGGTGTGGCCAGCGGACTCGGCCGCTACTTCGCCGTCGACCCCACCCTGGTCCGGGTGGCCTTCGCCGTCGTCACGCTGGTGACCGGCGGGATCGCCGCTCTGGCGTACCCGATCATGTGGTTCCTGATGCCCGAGGAGCCGGCCGGCGCACCCGCCTGGCCGCACCCGGCGCCCGGCGCACCGTACGGACCCGCCGGCCCGCCGCCGCAGCCGACCAGCAGCCCGCACCCCGCCTGGCCGTTCCCGGGGGCGACCAACCCGGTTCCGCACGCCGGCCCGCCGACACCGACCGCCTGGCCCCCGGCGGCCAGCCCGCCCGCACCGGTCCAGCACCCCGACGCCTCGTCCGCCCGACCCGGCTCATCGGGGCAGCCCGACGCCGGAGCGGCACGGCCGGACGACGCCACGCCCGAATCCGGCGCGACGCCGGAGCCCGCGCCACGGCCGGCACCTCACCCACCGGCGTGAGATGCCGTCACCGCACCCCGACGGGGTACGGCGTCACTCCCATTCGATGGTGCCCGGGGGCTTGCTGGTGACGTCCAGCACCACCCGGTTCACCTCGGCCACCTCGTTCGTGATCCGGGTGGAGATCCGGGCGATGACGTCGTAGGGCAACCGCGACCAGTCGGCGGTCATCGCGTCCTCACTGGAGACCGGGCGCAGCACCACGGGATGCCCGTAGCTGCGCCCGTCACCCTGCACGCCGACGCTGCGCACGTCGGCCAGGAGCACCACCGGGAACTGCCAGACACCCCGGTCGAGGCCGGCGGCGCTGAGTTCCTGGCGGGCGATGAAGTCGGCCCGGCGGAGCACGTCGAGCCGCTCCCGGTCGACCGCCCCGATGATCCGGATGGCCAGACCGGGGCCGGGGAACGGGTGCCGCCATACCATCGCCTCCGGCAGCCCGAGCTGGAGGCCGAGCGTACGGACCTCGTCCTTGAACAGCGTGCGCAGCGGCTCCACCAGGGCGAACTTCAGATCCTCGGGCAGCCCGCCGACGTTGTGGTGGCTCTTGATGTTCGCGGTGCCGGTGCCGCCGCCGGACTCGACCACGTCCGGGTAGAGGGTGCCCTGCACCAGGAACTCGACGTCGCCGTGTGAGGCGATCTCCCGGGCGGCGGCCTCGAAGACCCGGATGAACTCGCGGCCAATGATCTTGCGCTTCTGCTCCGGGTCGGTCACCCCGGCCAGCGCGCCGAGGAACCGGTCGGCCGCGTCGACCACCTTGAGCTTGATGCCGGTCGCCGCGACGTAGTCCTTCTCCACCTGCTCGGCCTCGCCCGCCCGCAGCAGCCCGTGATCGACGAAGACGCAGGTGAGCTGGTCGCCGACGGCCTTGTGCACCAGCGCGGCGGCGACCGCCGAGTCCACTCCGCCACTCAGGCCGCAGATGACCTCCTTCTCGCCGACCTGCTCGCGGATCCGGGCCACCTGCTCGTCGATGATGTTCTCGGCCGTCCAGGTCGGCTCGATCCCGGCGATCTCGTAGAGGAAGCGGGTGAGCATTTCCTGCCCGTGCGCGGTGTGCCCCACCTCCGGGTGGAACTGCACGCCGGCCCGCCGCCCGGCCACGTCCTCGAACGCGGCCACCGGCGCGCCGGCCGACTCGGCGGTCACCGTGAAGCCCGCCGGCGCCTCGGTCACGCAGTCGCCGTGACTCATCCACACCGGCAGGTCGGCCGGCAGGTCCCGCAGGAGTACGCCGGGGTCGAGCAGCCGGGGACGCAGCGGGGTGCCGCCGTACTCGCGGCTGCCGGTGCGCGCCACCGTGCCGCCGAGGGAGCGGGCCATCGCCTGGAAGCCGTAGCAGATGCCGAAGACCGGCACGCCCGCGGTGAACAGCCCGTCGTCGACCTGCGGAGCACCCGGCTCGTAGACGCTGGCCGGACCGCCGGAGAGGATGATCGCGGCGGGATCGCGGGCCAGCATCTCGGCCACGGGCATGGTGTGCGGAACGATCTCGGAGTAGACCTTCGCCTCACGCACCCGACGCGCGATCAGCTGGGCGTACTGGGCTCCGAAGTCGACCACGAGGACAGGACGCGGCAGGCTCATAGCCGGCAATCCTACCCAGCGTGACGCCCCCTCCCCCCTCCCCCCGCCCCGGTCGCCACACCCTCGTCGATCTTGCACTTCTGGTCGCCGTTATGACGGTTGTATGGCGTAATGCGGCGACACAAAGTGCAAGATCGCGGAGGTCAGGGGTGGCGGAGGGCGGCGGGGGCGTGTGGGGGGACGGCGGGGTGGTGTGGGGGGACCGGAGGGACGGGGCGGTACGGGGTGCCGGGGGTGGGGCGGGGGTCCGGGTCGCCCTTGTTGGGCCAGAGGGACAGGGCGCGCTCGGCCTGGGCGGTGATGGTGAGCGACGGGTTGACGCCCAGGTTGGCGGAGATCGCGGCGCCGTCGACGACGTGCAGGCCGGGGTGGCCGTGCACCCGGTGGTAGGGGTCGATCACGCCGTCGGCGGCGGTGGCGCCGATCACCGCACCGCCCAGGATGTGCGCGGTCACCGGGATGTCGAACGGCTCGGTCAGCGCGCCGCCCGGCGTACCGTCGATCTCCTCGGCGAGCAGCCGGACCGCCTGGTTGCCCGCCGGGATCCAGGTCGGGTTGGGCGGGCCGTGACCCGGACCGGAGACGAGCCGGCGGCCGAGCGGCCCGCGCCGCAGCCGGAGGGCAAGCGAGTTGTCGGTCGACTGCATGACCAGGGCGATCACCGTACGCTCCGACCAGCGGCGGACGGAGAGCATCCGGGCGGCCACCCGGGGCTGCCGGAGCAGTTGCCCGAGCCAGCGACGCAGCCGGTGCGGCCCGCCGTCGACCAGCAGCGACTGGAGCAGCCCCATCGCGTTCGAACCCCGGCCGTAGCGGACCGGCTCGACGTGGGTCTGCGGATCCGGGTGGAACGAGCTGGTGATGGCGACCCCCTGGGTGAAGTCCACGCCACGCTCGCGGGCCCGCCGGTTCGGCACGGAGGCGCCCAGGATCGCCTCCGAGTTGGTTCGGGTCAGCTCGCCGAGGCGGGGCGAGAGGCCGGTCAGGTGACCCTGTTCCCGCATCTCGTGCAGCAGCCGCTGGGTGCCCAGCGCGCCGGCCGCGAAGATCACCTGGTCGGCGTGGATCACCTGCGACCTGCGGCGCAGCCAGGCGCCGGTGCGCTCGGTATGCACCTGGTACCCGCCGTCGACCGGCCGGACCGCAGTCACCGTGGTCAGCGGATGTACCCGCACGCCGAGCCGTTCGGCAAACCAGAGATAGTTCTTGACCAGTGTGTTCTTCGCGCCGACGCGACAGCCGGTCATGCAGGCACCGCAGTGGGTGCAGCCGGTACGCTCCGGGCCGGCCCCGCCGAAGTACGGGTCGGCGACCCGCTCCCCCGGCCGTCCGAGGTGCACGCCGACCGGGGTGGCGTGGAACGTGTGCCCCACGCCCATCCGTTCGGCGACCCGCCGCATCGCCCGGTCCGCCCCGGTGGTGATCGGGTACGTGGTCACTCCGAGCATCCGCTTGGCCTGGTCGTAGTGGGGGGCGAGTTCGGCCCGCCAGTCGGCGAGGTGCCGCCACTGCGGGTCGTCGTAGAAGGCGTCAAGCGGTTCGTAGAGCGTGTTGGCGTAGACGAGTGAGCCACCACCGACGCCCGCTCCGGAGAGCACCAGCACGCCGCCGCCGGCTCGCCGGTCGGCCGCCCGGAGCAGGGTGATCCGCTGGAGGCCGAAACAACCCAGCCTCGGCGCCCACAGGAAGCGCCGCAGCCGCCACGACGTCCGCGGGAACTCGTCGTCGGCGAACCGTCGGCCCGCCTCCAGGACGCCGACCGAATAGCCCTTCTCGGCCAGCCGCAACGCGGCGACGCTGCCGCCGAAACCGGACCCGATGACCACCACGTCGTACCGCATGGACGCATCATTACTCGCGAGTAGCTATCGCGCCAGGGGCGAACTCCAGACGATCACGCGCTGCGTGCACCGCACCTCGACCTGGGCCGGAAGTCGACGCCGTTGCCACACGGCGCGGTGGACCCGATTGTCACGGCCGGTCCGTACAATCGCGGCTGCTCGATGTGAGCAATTTTCGGACGGGGAGACTCCACATGAGATCAGTTCGGCTCATCATGGCCGCGCTGGCGGCGCTTACGGTCTTCGCGGTCCCGGCAGCGGCACAGGCCGCGGCTGGCCCGCAGATTCAGTACGCGACAAGCGAGTTCGAGGGAAACACCGGCGTCCTGCTCGTCGGCATCCGGTCCGCTGACGGCGTGTCCGCAGTGCACGCCGACGTCAAGGACAACACTGGCGAGATCATCGCCTCCACCAACTCGTTCTGGCGCTATCGCGGCGAGTCCGAGGACGAGACCCAGGTCTGGGCCACGCAGGAACCGTTCATCTTGCCCCAGATGGGCTACTACCCGGTCGACGTCGAGGTCACCGACACCAACGGCGTCACCACCCGGGTGACGAACGCCGGCAGCCTGGCTTACGTCGTCGTGACGTACATCGACTCGGTCACGGTGAAACCGGCCACGGCGACCTACGACAGGCGTTCGGTGACCGTGACCGGCGTGCTCAAGGGTCGCCAACCCGGCTCTATGGAGATCCGACGGGTGGCCAACGCGCCGATCTCGCTACTGCGCGACGACTGGCAGGAGGTGACCACCGGCGCGGACGGCACGTTCACCGCCACGGTGCCGATCGTCGACAGCGACCGCAGGATCTTCATCAACTACCCGTACGACCCGGCCCAGCCCTACCACCTTTCGTCGTCCTACGACACTCCGATCATCACGATCAAGCCGCGCGCGACCAGGGTGACCGCGACGGTCTCAGCCAAGAAACTGAAGGCTGGCGAGTCGGTCACCGTCTCCGGGACAGCCACATGGAACACCCCGGACGGCTGGGCGCCGGTCGCCATCGGTCGGGTCAACCTGCTCTCGTGCGACGCACAGGACTCCTGCACGTACCTCGACGGCGTGCCGGTCGCCGCTGACGGCACCTACTCGCTGACCGCTACGCCGTATGCGAGCACGACGCTGCGCGCCCTCTACGTCGCGCCGAACCGGCCGGACGGCTTCCCGGACCCGTACGTGGCCCGAAGCCAGCGGGACGTGGCGATCGCCGTGCTCCAGCCGTCGTCGATCTCGGACTTCACCGCCTCGCGTGAGGCGAACGGTGCGGTGTACCTCTATGGGCACGTCCAGTTCCCGGGAAACATGACGCCGGCAGACATTCCGGTCGAGTTCCAGTTCTCCGAGACCGGCACCGGTGATTGGCTCACCATCGGCGACGACGACCAGTCGTACTGGGACGGCACCGGCTACGAGTTCGAGGGCCGGCTGACCGAGGGCCGTTCCGGCTGGTGGCGGGCGCGGTACCCGGGCGACCCGGCCAACTTCCAGGCCGCGGTCAGCAAAAAGATCTTCGTACAGTGATTGCCGGGCCCCCGGGGTGACCCGTGGGCCCACTTCGCGGCACCATGATCTTGAGAGTGGGCGGTGTGGCCTTCAGCATCCGCCAGCGGCGACTTCGACCGAACCACTCAACCGGGGTCCTCACCAGGTCACCCGATGTGCTTGAGCACCACATGGAGAAAGGTGCACGACCTTGGATCCGCGCAGTGGACCTGCTGGCAGTTCAACGCGCTGGTGGATGTTGCCGGGAGGAAACCGGAGACGGTTGACGTTGGCGCTGGCCGGTCTGGTCACGCTCGCGGTGGTCGCGGTGATCGGCGTGGTGGTGGCCCATACCGTCAGCGACGACCCCCGGACGCCGACCGCCGCCACCGGCGGCCCGAGCGCCTCGCCCAGTCCCAGCGCCAGCCCGAGCCCGAGCCCGCCACCGGGCGCCGACATCACCGGCCCGCTCAACCTGCTGCTGGTCGGGGTCGACACCCGGGTGAGCGTGCCCGGCTGGGAACCGCACGCCGACGCGGTACTCGTGCTGCATGTGCCGGCTGGGCTGTCCAAGGCGTACCTCTTCTCTCTCCCCCGCGACCTGGTGGTGGAGATCCCCGCCTACAAGCCCGCCGGCTACCCGGGCGGGCGGACCAAGCTCACGCACGCGATGAGCTACGGCAGCCGGGTGCCGGACCGTCCCAAGCGACCCGACCCCGCCCAGGGGTACGAGCTGCTGCGCCGCACGGTGAGCGAGTACACGGGGCTGCGCATCGACGCGGGCGCGGTGCTCACCTTCGGCGGCTTCGACGAATTGGTCGACAGCCTGGGTGGCGTGGACATCCGCGTGGACCAGCGGGTCGTGTCCCGGCACCGGCAGCCCGACGGCAAGCACCGGGAGCCGGGGCCGGGAGTGGGCGGCTACGTCGGACCGCAGATGGTCTACGAACCCGGCGAACGGCACCTCAACGGCTGGCAGGCGCTCGACTACGCACGCCAGCGCTACCTGCCCGGTGGCGACTACGCCCGGCAGCGCCACCACCAGCAGCTGATCCGGGCGCTGCTCGGGAAGATCCTCGACCAGGATCTGGCCCGGCAGCCCGAGCGGGTCGAACAGGTGGTCGCGGCGCTCGGCGACGCGCTGCTCTATGTCGGCGGCCGGCGGATCGTGGACTTCGCGTACGCCCTCGGCTCGTTGTCGCCGCAGGCGGTCACGCTGGTCGGGTTGCCCGGAGCGTCGGTGGGCCGGGGCAACGCCTACCGGGGTGAGGAACTGACCTCCGTCGGCCGCCGCTTCCTCACCCAACTGCGCGCCGGCAAGGCCGACGCCTTCCTGGCCGACAATCCGAAACTCAAGGTGAAGAGCTGATCCGTCGCTCCTTCCAGCTCAGGGCTGGCCGGGTGCGGCGGTGCCGGTCAGCCAGGTGTCGAAGAAGGGTCCCAGCTCCCGGCCGGAGACCCGTTCGGCCAGGGCGACGAAGTCGGCGGTGGTGGCGGTGCCGTCCCGGCGCTCGCTGGTCCACGTCCGCAGGATCTCGAAGAAGGCGTCGTCGCCGACGGTACGCCGCAGCGCGTGCACGGTGAGCGCCCCGCGCTTGTAGACGGCGGTGCTGAACATCTGCCCGGGGCCGGGATCGAGGGTGCGCCGGGACCAGTCGGTGGCCGCGTACTGGATCTCGAAGTTGCGTTGGGCGCTGCGCCCGCCGTCGTGCTCCTCCCACAGCCACTCGGCGTAACTGGCGAAGCCCTCGTTGAGCCAGATGTCGCCCCAGCGGGCCAGCGCCACGCTGTTGCCGAACCACTGGTGAGCCAGTTCGTGGGCGACCACGCTGTAGTTCGGTTCGCCGCCCCGGAAGAATCCCGGTCCGTAGACCGGCCGGGACTGGGTCTCCAGCGCGTACCCGATCCGGCCGTCGGAGACCACCACGCCGCCGTACGACTCGAAGGGGTACGGGCCGAAACGGGTGGCCAGGAAGTCGGCGATCTCGCCGGTGCGGGCCAGCGAGGTGGCCGCCGGCCCGGTCACCGGGAGCCCGTCCGGCACGGCGGTGACCATGGGCTTGCCGGCGTGTTCCCCGCTGCGCACCCGGTAGTCACCGATCACGAGGGTGGTCAGGTAGCTCGCCATCGGTGAGCGCTCGGCCCAGCGCCAGGTGGTCCAGCCGTCGGCGCTGGTCCGCTCCCCCGGCACTCCGTTGCTGAGCGCGGCGAGCCCGTCCGGGACGGTCGCCTCGAGGTCGTAGGTGGCCTTGTCCGACGGGTGGTCGTTGACCGGGAACCAGGTGGCCGCCGAGTGCGGTTGGCCGAGGGCGATCGCGCCGTCGTCGGTGTGCTGGAAGCCGCCACTGCCGAGCACGCCGTCGGCATCCGCCTCGGGTACGCCGCCGTAGTCGACGTCCACTGTGAACCGGCTACCGGCGTCGAGCCCTCGGGCCGGCGTGACCACCAGTTCGCCGTCGTCCCGCCGGTGCTCGGCCGAGGCACCGTCCACGGTCACCGAGCTGACCTCCAGCCCGGACAGGTCCAGGTTGAATCGGGACAACCCACGGGTGGCGGTCGCGGTGATCTCGGCGCTGCCGGTGAGCCGGTCGTCAGCCGGGTCGTAGCGCACCACGAGCCGGTAGTGGGCGACGTCGTACCCGCCGTTGCCGCTGCCCGGCACGTACGGGTCGCCGAGATCGACGCTGCCCGCCCGGAATCCGCCCGCCGCGTCCCGGTCCCCGATGCCGCTGACCAGCACCACCGCCGCCACCACGGCAGCGGCCACCGCCGCCGCACCGGCCCCCCACCACCTGCCAACCCTGCTGTTCACCAGCCCGAGCGTACGCCCGCCACCTCCGTCGATCATGCAGTTGTGGCACGTGGCGAATCGGGCATCGCCCGCTCAACCGGGTGCCACAACTGCATGATCGGCGCGGAGGGGTGGGGGTCAGCGGTCGAGGACCAGGCCGACCTTCTGGAACTCCTTGAGGTCGCGGTAGCCGCACTTGGCCATGGCCCGGCGGAGGCCGCCGAAGAGGTTGAGCTGGCCGTCCGGCTCGTCGGCGGGGCCGAAGAGGAGGCGCTCCATGGAACCGATGGGCTCACCGGCGGTCTCGAAGGCGCCCCGGGGCAGCGACGGGTGGCTGGCCGCCGAGTGCCACCAGGACCCGCCGGCCGGCGCCTCCTCGCACAGCGAGAGCGGCTCGCCGAGCATCACCGCGTCGGCGCCGCAGCCGAGTGCCTTGGCGATGTCGCCGGAGGTCCGGATGTCGCCGTCGGCGATGAGGTGCACGTACCGTCCGCCGGTCTCGTCGAGGTAGTCGCGGCGGGCCGCGGCGGCGTCGGCGATCGCGGTGGCCATCGGCACCCGGATGCCGAGCACCGACTCGGTGGTGGACCACTCGTCCCCACCGATACCGATGATCACGCCGGCCGCGCCGGTACGCATCAGGTGCAGGGCCGTCTTGTAGTCGGTGCATCCGCCGACGACGACCGGGAGGTCGAGGTCGGCGATGAACTCCTTGAGGTTGAGCGGCTCGTCGGTGGTCGACACGTGCTCGGCCGAGACGATGGTGCCCTGGATGACCAAGATGTCGACGCCCGCGTCGAGGATGACCGGCGCCAGCGCCAGGGTGTGCTGCGGTGACACCCGCACCGCCACGGTGCCGCCACCGTCACGCAGCTCACGGACCCGCTCGGTGATCAGATCCGGGCGGATCGGCTCGGCGTACACCTCCTGGAGCCGCTTGGTGGCGCGGGCGTCCTCGTCGAGGCCGCCGAGTTCCTCCAGCACCTTGCTCGGGTTCTCGTAGCGGGTCCACAGCCCTTCGACGTTGAGTACGCCGAGTCCGCCGAGCTGACCGAGCCGCACGGCGGAGGCCGGGCTCATCGTCGCGTCCGAGGGGTGCCCGACGCACGGAATGCCGAACTGGTACGCGTCGAGCTGCCACCCGGTGGAGACGTCGTCGACGTCGCGGGTCCGGCGGGACGGCACGATGGCGATGTCGTCCAGGTGGTAGCCGCGCTGCGCGGTCTTGCCCAGCCCGATCTCGACCACGTCACGCATGGGGCACTCCAGATGTCTTCGGGGGTGGTGGGAGGGGTCAGCGGGTGTGGTAGTTGGGCGCTTCGACGGTCATCTGGATGTCGTGCGGGTGGCTCTCCTTGAGCCCGGCCGCGGTGATCCGGATGAGCTGTCCCCGCTGGTGCAGCTCGGGGATGCTCTCCGCGCCCGCGTAACCCATCGCCAGCCGCAGGCCACCGACCAGCTGATGGGCCACCCGGGCCAGCGGCCCACGGTACGGCACCTGACCCTCGACGCCCTCCGGGACCAACTTCTCGTCGCTCGTCACGTCCTGCTGGAAGTAGCGGTCCTTGGAGTACGACTTGGCCTGCCCACGGGACTGCATGGCGCCGAGCGAGCCCATGCCGCGGTACGCCTTGAACTGCTTGCCGTTGACGAAGATCAGCTCGCCGGGGCTCTCCTCGCAGCCGGCCAGCAGGCTGCCGAGCATCACCGTGTCCGCACCGGCGACAAGTGCCTTGGCGATGTCGCCGGAGTACTGGATGCCGCCGTCACCGATGACCGGTACGCCGGCCGGGCGGGCGGCCCGGGCGGCTTCCATGATCGCCGTGATCTGCGGAACGCCGACGCCCGCCACGATCCGGGTGGTGCAGATGGCACCCGGGCCGACACCCACCTTCACGCCGTCGGCTCCGGCCTCGACCAGCGCCCTGGTGCCGGCGTAGGTCGCCACGTTGCCGCCGACGACGTCGACCGTGACGTCCTTCTTGAGCCGGCTGACCATCTCCAGCACCGCGCGCTGGTGGCCGTGTGCGGTGTCCACGATGATGACGTCGACACCGGCGTCCACGAGCGCCCGGGCGCGCTTGTACGCGTCCTCGCCGACGCCGATGGCCGCCGCCACCCGCAGCCGGCCCGCCTCGTCCTTGGTGGCGCTCGGGTACTGCTCGCTCTTGGTGAAGTCCTTGACGGTGATCAGCCCGCGCAGCTTGCCGGAGTCGTCGACGATCGGCAGCTTCTCGACCTTGTGCTGGCGCAGCAGGCCGAGCGCCTCGTCCTTGCTCACCCCGACCGGGGCGGTGACCAGCGGCGCCCTGGTCATGATCTCGCGGACCGGCATGGCCGGGTCGGAGACGAAGCGCATGTCCCGGTTGGTGACGATGCCCACCAGCTGCCCCTGGGCGTCCACCACCGGCACCCCTGAGATGCGGTAGCGCCCGCAGAGCTGGTCGACCTCGCGCAGGGTGTCGTCCGGACTCGCGGTCACCGGGTTGGTGATCATGCCGGACTCGGACCGCTTCACCAGGTCGACCTGGAGCGCCTGGTCCTCCACCGAGAGATTGCGGTGCAGCACCCCGATGCCACCCTGGCGGGCCATCGCGATCGCCATCCGGGCCTCGGTGACCGTGTCCATCGCGCTGGACAGCAGCGGGATGGAGAGCGAGACGTTACGCGTCAACCGGGTGATCGTGTTCACCCGGCTCGGCACCACGTCGGACTCGCCCGGCTGGAGCAGCACGTCGTCGAAGGTCAACCCCAGGGGCACCACCCTGGCCGAACCGGCGGGCATTTCGGGCAGATGGCCGCCCAGCTCGCCGCCCTCGACGCCGGCGGAACGGTCGGTACGGGGCGAATTCTCCACGATTGCTCTCCTGAGCTGCTTGAACCGGGCTTCAGCGAGGTGGCACGGTGGGCACCGGCGAACGCCGGGCGAGGGTGCGTCGGCCTCATCGTACCCACTGAAGCTTTGTCCCTTGAACCGCGCGGGGCCGGCACCGGTGACGGCTCGCGCGACCGGGGGACAGGCGTCGACCGTGGCAGGGGACTACGGTGAGGGGGTGCACGACGATCCCATCGACCCGTTCACCGGCGACCCGACCGATCCGGCGGCCGACCTGGACGCCCCCGGCGACGACGCGCCGCTGGACCCACTGACCGACGTCGAGCGCCAGGACGTGCTTGAGGACCTCGCCGACCTGGAGATCTACCAGGCGCTGCTCGCCCCGATCGGCGTACGCGGGCTGGTCATCGAGTGTGAGGACTGCCGGGAACCGCACTACTTCGACTGGGACCTGCTCCGGGGCAACCTGCGGCACCTGCTCAGTTCCGGGCGTCCACGGGTGCACGAGCCGGCCTACGATCCCGACCCGGACCACTACGTCACCTGGGACTACGCCCGTGGCTACGCCGACGGCGTGCACGACACCCTCAGCGAAGGCACCGAGGACGAGCCCGGCGCGGATCGCTGACCCGGCCACCGTCAGCTCAGCCGGCCGGGCCAACCCGCCCGGCGGCCTCGACCCGCCGGCACGGCCCGATCCGGCCGCCCAGCTACGCGACCAGCCCGGCCCGGAAGCCGGCGGCCACGGCGTGCGCCCGGTCGCGGGCACCGAGCTTGCGGAACAGCCGCCGGGCGTGGGTCTTCACGGTGTCCTCGGAGACGAACAGTTCCCGGCCGATCTCGGCGTTGCTCTTGCCCTCGGCCATGCCGAGCAGCACCTGCAGTTCCCGTTCGGTGAGGCCGATCGCGGACCGGTCGGTCCGCGCCGGCGACGCGGGCTTGTCCGGCTCGGACTCGGCACCGGACTCGGCGGGATCGTCGCCCCGCTGCACCGGCACCACCGCCGGGCCGCCCGCCGCGTCGGTACCCGGCCAGGCCGTCGGTGCCTCGCCGGTGGTGCGACCACCGGGTGCCGGGCGGGCCGGGCTGCCGACCGCCGCTGCGTCGCGGGCGGGATCAGCGATCCGGTGCCGGTTGGCCCGGCCGGGCGCGGCCAGCAGCAGCAGCGCCTTGGCGACGGCGCTGGTCAGATCCTGGTCGACCCCCTGGATCAGCCCGCGCGCTCCGGCGCCGATGGTCGCCGCCGCCGCCTCGGACTCCTCCGCACCGAGCAGCAGGACGGCGGCCTGCGGGGCACGGGCCAGCACCCGCCGGACGAAGCCGACGCTGTCCGGGCGGGTGAGCGCGGTGTCGGCGAGCACCACATCGGCCGGACGTTCGGCCAGCCGCAACATCACCTCGGGGTCGGAGACCGCCGTCCGGACGGCACCCGACAATCCCAACCGCGCTGCCGCGGAGGTCAGGTGCTGCGCCGCGAGCGGCGTTCGAACGCACACGAGAACGGTACGCACAGGCATCTCCTCTCCGCTGACGAGCAGACCATGAGCAGCCCCGGTCGGGAGGAGGTTCCGGGCAATCCTCCCAACTTTTCCGACAGATAGGGCATATGCCGCAATCCGCCGGGATGCTTTGGATCAAAGACGTGTGAGTCGTGGGGCACCAGGGTAGGGAGGGGCCAGGCCGGGAACGGTGCGCCTGCGCGGCCCGCCGCCCGGACAACCGGCCACAAGCGTCTCGCGGTGCCGCGCGAGAGGAGGGGTGCTGATGTCGAACGTACGTAGACTGCCCGGACCCATCATCGACCTTTGGGACTGGCAGCGGCTCGGTGCCTGCCGAGGCCGCGACAGCGCCCAGTTCTTCCACCCGGACGGTGAGCGGGGCTCGTCCCGGCTGCGCCGGGAGTCCTCCGCCAAGGCCGTGTGCCGCGCCTGCCCGGTCCGCGCCGAGTGCGCCGCGCACGCCCTCGCGGTACGCGAGCCGTACGGCGTGTGGGGTGGCTTCAGTGAGTCCGAGCGGCTGCGACTGCTCGCGGTCGGCTGGGAGGACCTCGCCGACCGACGCCAGACCCGCGTCGACATCAACCGACTGGAGGCCCGGCTGGGCAGCTCGCACCGGTCGACGGTGCCCGTCCAGCGCAACGTCGCCTGACCAGACCGCACCACCGACGCCGCGTCCCGACCCGGACGCGGCGTCGCCCTGTCCCACCACTGCCCCACCCCGTGCAGGGCGGGGAGGGGGCGGGCGGGAGAGGGGGGTCAGGTGACGGTGAGGGTGACGGAGTGCCAGCCGGTCGCGCCGTCCGGTGCGACGTCCCGTGGCTCGCCGGTCTGCGTCTCACCGGTGCTGTCCGTCGCCCGTACCTGGAGGGTGTGCTCGCCCGGGGTGGCCGGCCACTGCCACGACCACTGCACCCAGGTGTCCACCGAGACGGTCGGCGCCAGTTGGGCCTGTTGCCAGGGCCCCTCATCGACCCGGACCTCGACCCGGTCGATGCCCCGGTGCTGCGCCCACGCGACACCCGCGACGGTGACCGGGCCGGCGGCCGGCCGGTTGCGCGGGCGGGGCGTGTCGATCCGCGACTGCGTCTTCACCGGCCCCTGCGCCGACCAGCCCCGGGGCACCCAGTACGCGTCGAAGTCGGCGAAGCTGGTCAACTCCAGCTCGGTGATCCACTTGCACGCCGACACGTAGCCGTACAGGCCCGGCACCACCATCCGGACCGGGAAACCGTGCTGCACCGGCAGCGGCTCCCCGTTCATGCCGACGGCGAGCAACGCGTCCCGCCCGTCGCGCAGCACCTCGGTCGGGGTGCCGCAGGTCCAACCGTCGACCGAGCGCCCGACCACCTGGTCGGCGCCGTCCAGCGGCCCCACCTCGTCGAGCAGTTCCCGGATCGGTACGCCGAGCCAGCGCGCGTTGCCGATCAGGTCGCCGCCGACCTCGTTGGAGACGCAGGCCAGTGTCACGTACCGCTCCACCATCGGCCGGGCGAGCAGATCGGCGTAGCTCAGCGTGACCGGGTTGCGGACCCGGCCGTGAATGCGCAGACGCCAGGTCTCCGGGTCGACCTGCGGCACCACGAGCGCGGTGTCGATCCGGTAGAAGCTGCGGTTGGAGGTGACGTAGCTGGCCAGGCCGGGCTGGGCCAGGTCGGCGCCGGGCGGCACCGGTGGTGCGGGCGAGACCGGGGGCGGCAGCGTGATCGCCTCGCGGGCCGCCGACACGCCCTGCCGACCGGCCAGCCAACGCCCCGCCACTCCCCCCACGGCAGCCACCCCGAGCAGGGTGCCGACACCGGTGAGGAACCGTCGCCGCGAGTCCGGGTCGACTCGCCGCCCCGGGCCCGCGGCGCCCGTTGGGCCGCCGGAGGCCGGCGGGCTTCCCGGGACCGACGGAGTGCCGGCCGACGCGGTCGGATCGGTCGCCGTCCCGTCGAGCCCCCCGGCGGTTCCGACCGTGTTCGGGTCCGGCACGGCGGGACCGGTCACCGAGGGCGGGCCGGACGGCGTCGGTGGAGACCAGGGCCAGGGGTCGAGTTCCAGCGGACCGGCGATGAACGCCCACAGCGCCAGGCCGCCGACCGCCGCGCCGACCAGCGACGGCAGCACGTCGGCGGCGTTGGCACCGGCGCGGGTCAGGGCCGCCGCCGCGCCGATCCCGCCGAAGACGACGATGCCGGCCAGGCCCACCGTCAGCCGCCGGGCGGCCAGCATGCCGATCAGGGCGGCGAAGCCGCCGAGCAGCAGCGCCGTCCCGACCAGCAGAGCGATCTTGTCGTACGTGCCGAAGACCTCGATGCCGAACCGCTTGACCGGCTCGGGGGCGGTGTCCACGACGAGACCGCCGACCGCCACGAGCGGGGACGACCGGGGGCCGGTCAGGGCGGCGACCAGTTCGGCGGTGCCGATGGCCGCCGCGGCGGCGGCGACGCCGGCCAGGGCGGCGAACCGGGGTGACGTGCTGCTCACCCGCCCAGTGTTTCCCACCGACCAACGGTCCGGTAGTCGACGTCGGCTTCCGTAACCTCTCGTCACGGGTGGACCGCGCGCGACCACGTCCGGCGTCACCGGGCCACCACCGACGCCGGCCCCAGCTCCGACGCGCGACCGCCCCGCTCACGCGCGTGGGGCGCACCGTCTCGTCGACGGTTCGCCCCACGTCCGGCGTACGGCAGGGTCAGAAGCCCGGGCCGTGCTGGTGGCTGTGGCCGTGGCCGTGCGAGTGGCCGTGGCCGCCCGCGGCGGGCTCCGGCTCGGCCGGCTTCTCCACCACGAGACTTTCGGTGGTGAGCAGCAGACCGGCGATCGACGCGGCGTTGGTGACCGCGTTGCGGGTCACCTTCACCGGGTCGATGATGCCGGACTTGGTCAGGTCGACGTACTCGCCGACGGCGGCGTCGAGACCGTGGCCCCAGTCGCTGCCGGCAACCTTCTGCACGACGACGTAGCCGTCGTGGCCGGCGTTCTGGGCGATCCAGCGCAGCGGCTCGACGAGTGCCTTACGCACGATCGACACGCCGACCTTCTCGTCACCGGTGAAGCCGAGGTCGTCGTCGAGCACCGACAGGATCTGCGCCAGGGCGGCACCGCCGCCGGGCACCGTACCCTCCTCGACCGCGGCCTTGGTCGCGGCGATGGCGTCCTCGATGCGGTGCTTGCGCTCCTTCATCTCGACCTCGGTGGCCGCGCCGACCTTGACCACCGCGATCCCGCCGGAGAGCTTGGCCAGCCGCTCGGCGAGCTTCTCCCGGTCCCACTCGGAGTCCGAGGCCTCGATCTCCTTGCGGATCTGCGCGACCCGGTCGGTCACCTCGCTGGCCTGGCCACCACCATCGACGATCGTGGTGTTCTCCTTGTCGACCACGATGCGCCGGGCGCTGCCCAGCACCTCCAGGCCAACCTGGTCGAGCTTGTAACCCAGCTCCGGGGCGACCAGCTCGGCGCCGGTGAGGATCGCCATGTCCTGGAGCATCGCCTTGCGCCGGTCGCCGAAACCGGGCGCCTTGACCGCGCAGACCTTGATGGTCTTGCGGATCGCGTTGACCACCAGGGTGGACAGCGCTTGGCCCTCGACGTCCTCGGCGATGATGAGCAGCGGCTTGTTGTTCTGGAGGACCTTCTCCAGCAGCGGCAGCAGCTCCTCGATCGCGGAGATCTTCTGCGTGGTGATCAGGATGTACGCGTCCTCCAGGACGGACTCCTGCGACTCCGCGTCGGTGACGAAGTTCGGCGAGATGAAGCCCTTGTCGAACTGGAGGCCCTCGGTGACGTCCAGCTCGGTGTGCAGGGCGGAGCCCTCCTCGACGGTGATCACACCGTCGCGGCCGACCTTCTCCATCGCCTCGGCGATCAGTTCACCGATGGTGGCGTCCTGCGCCGAGATGGTGGCGACGTGCGCCACCGACTTCTTGTCGGAGACCTCGACGGCCTTGTCGAGCAGCGCCGCGGAGACCTTGGTGGCGGCGGCGTCGATGCCGCGCTTGAGGCCGGCCGGGTTGGCGCCCGCGGTGACGTTGCGCAGGCCCTCGCGGACCATGGCCTGGGCGAGCACGGTCGCGGTGGTGGTCCCGTCGCCGGCGACGTCGTTGGTCTTGGTCGCCACCTCCTTGACCAGCTGCGCGCCGAGGTTCTCGTACGGGTTGGTGAGCTCGATCTCCTTGGCGATGGTCACACCATCGTTGGTGATCGTCGGCGCACCGAATTTCTTGTCGAGGACGACGTTGCGCCCGCGCGGCCCGAGGGTGACCTTGACCGCGTCAGCGAGCGCGTTGACACCGTGCTCCAGCAGGTGCCGGGCGTCGTCCGAGAAGCTCAGGATCTTCGCCATGAATGTCCCTTCGAAGCGACGTTGCCCCGGCCCGGCGAGCCGGACCGGGGCAACGACACTGATCGGTCTGTCTTACTTCTCGATGACCGCGAGGACGTCGCGGGCGGAGAGCACCAGGTACTCCTCGCCGGCGTACTTGACCTCGGTGCCGCCGTACTTCGAGTAGAGAACGGTGTCGCCGACGGAGACGTCGATCGGCACGCGGTTGCCCTTGTCGTCGATCCGGCCCGGGCCGACAGCGAGGACGGTGCCCTCCTGCGGCTTCTCCTTGGCGGTGTCGGGGATCACGATGCCCGAGGCGGTGGTGGTCTCGGCCTCGTTCGCCTGGACCACGATGCGGTCCTCGAGCGGCTTGATCGCAACCTTGGTCGCGGTAGTCACGGGCATACCCTCCTGGGGTACTTGGTTTCGTTGCCGATCGGCATGCCGACCGGCGTCAATCTGCCACATGCCACCGGGCGGGGCCGTCGTCGCGGGTGCCGGTCCGCCTGGCGTTCAACCCCCGGACACCAGGGCCCGAAGGTTGGCACCCTCAGGGTGAGAGTGCTAATCGCAGGTTATTCCTCGGCTAGCACTCCGTCAAGGAGAGTGCCAATCCACCGCCCTCGTGTCGTCGCTCCGCCGCACCCCGTCGCCACTTCTTCCGCACTCTTCCGATGCCGTTCGCCAGCGTTGACCGCAACACGCCGACAGTCACTTCCCCACCCGGCGGCCGGCCCTTACTCTCCGGCGCTACCACGTCACGGAGGGCGGACACATGGCGGACGTACCCACCCTGGGGTTCCTGCGCGACCAGTTGCGCCGAGCGCGCAAGGTGCGCGGGCTCAGCCAGGAGGAGCTGAGCAAAATGATCAACTATTCCGCGTCGGCGGTGAGCGCGATGGAGATCGGCCCGAACCAGCTCAGCGCCGACTACCTGGCCCGGTTCGACAAGGTGCTGGAGACCGGCGGGCTCTTCGTCGGGATGCTGGAGCTGATCCGGCTGCACGCCGAGCCGGACTGGTTCCGGCCGTGGGGCGAGATCGAGCGGGAGGCGGTCGCGCTGCGCTGGTACGACCCGGCCGTGGTGCCGGGCCTGCTCCAGACCGAGGCGTACGCCCGGGCGATGCTCCGGGCCGGTCCACCGCTCACCGACGAGCAGATCGAGAAGCGGGTGCTGGCCCGGATGGCCCGGCAGGAGGTGCTCACCCGCGAGGAGCCACCGCAGCTCGTCGCGGTGCTCGACGAGCAGGTGCTGCGCCGGCAGGTCGGTGAGCGGGCGACCATGCGCGAGCAACTGGAGCACCTGCGCACCCTCACCGATCGACCGCACGTCCAGGTGCGGATCATCCCGGCCGAGACCCCGTGGTACGGCGGTCTTGCCGGCCCCTTCGTGCTGGCCCGGCTCGCCGACGGCACCGAGGTGGCCCACCTCGACAACCAGCTCCGGGGGCACACCGTGGACAGCCCGAACGACCTTGCCAGCCTCGGGCGGCGTTGGGAGACTGTGGCCGGTGAGGCGCTGCCGCGCCGGCAGTCCGCCCGCCTGATCGAGGAAGTGGCGAAGTCATGGACCTGACCCGCGCGGCCTGGCGCAAGTCCTCCCGCAGCAATCAGAATGGCGGCGCCTGCGTCGAGGTCGCCGACAACCTGCCCGGCCTGGTCGCCGTACGCGACAGCAAGGACCCGGCCGGCCCGGTGCTCGCCTTCACCCCCGCCGCCTGGCGCGCCTTCGTCGCCACCCACACCCGCTAGACCCGACCCGGACGCCGCGTCCGCCCCGCGCCCGGCAACCGCCTCCGGCCCGGCTCGGCTCGACTCGGCCCAACTCGGCCCGACTCGGCTCGGGCTGCCCCAGTTGCCCGCCCTCGCCCCACGGGTGTTCGCCCTTGCCCCACGGGTGTGCGCGCGGGTTGCGGCATGACGCGCCCTCCCGCCGAGCTGACAGCCCCAGATGCCGCAACCCGCGCCCGCCGGCCGCACGTGGCATGCCGGACTGCGGCCTCGGGCCAGACGGCCTCCGAGCGAACCGGAATCCCGAGATGCCGCAAGTCGCGCCCTCCCGCCGACGTGAAGGCCCAAGATGCCGCAACCCGCGCCTGCCGGCGGACAAGAGATGCCGCAAGTCGCGCCTTCCGGCCAGCGTGAGGGCCCGAGATGCCGCGAGTCGCGACCGGCATGCCAGCGAGGGGCCGGCCTGGGCCTCGGGCGGGGCGCACAGGGGCGGGCGGAAGAATGGGCCTGTGGATCTGGAGCAGTTCGGCGCGTTGCGTACGGCCGAGGGGTCGGCCGCGCTCGACGCGGCGGGCCGGGTGGCCGGCGGCGATCCGCTGGTCGCGGCGGCGGCGCTGCGTTCGGCCGGAGTGCCGGCCGGGCTCGCGGCGGCGGCGCTGACCCAGGCGGAGCTGCGCCGCCGGGCGACCGGCAAGTTCGGGCCGGCGGCGGCCGGCATGTTCTTCACCCGCCCGGGGCTGGAGCAGGCCACCCGGCGGGTCGTCGCCCACCGGCGGGCGCGGCGGCTGCGCGCCGCCGGGGTGACCACGCTCGCCGACCTGGGCTGCGGGCTGGGTGCCGACGCGCTCGCCGCCGCCCGCGCCGGCATCCGGGTGTACGCGGTGGAGGCGGACCCGCTCACCGCCGCGCTGGCCGAGGCGAACGCCCGGGCCGCCGGGCTGGCCGACCTGGTCACCGTCGAGTGTGGGGACGCGACCGCGTTCGACGTGAGCCGGGTCGAGGCGGTCTTCTGCGACCCGGCCCGCCGCCGGGCCGGCACCGGTCGCCGGATCTTCGACCCGAACTCGTACTCGCCACCGTGGGACTTCGTGACCGGGCTGGCCGAGCGGGTGCCGCGCACGGTGGTGAAGGTCGCGCCGGGGATCGACCACGCACTGATCCCACCCGGTGCCGAGGCGGAGTGGGTGAGCGTCGACGGCGACCTGGTCGAGGCTGCCCTCTGGTGCGGTGAACTGGCCGAGGTTCCCCGCCGGGCGACCGTGCTGCAGGAAGGGCCCGCGGTTGACGCCTCCGGTGGTGTAGCGGCCCCCGCCGGTCACCAGGCCGGCGGCGGGGCCTATCACCCGGCCGGCGGCGGGACGTACCGCCCCGGCGGCCCGGCGGCGTACCAACTGACCGGAACGGGGGCGCGCGAGGCACCGGTCGGGCCGGTGCGGCGTTTCGTCTACGACCCGGATCCGGCGGTGGTCCGCGCGCACCTGATCGCCGAGCTGGCTGCCGACCTGGACGCCACCCTCGCCGACCCGAGCATCGCCTACCTCTACGCCGACGCCGCCCAGCGCACGCCGTACGCCCGGTGCCTGGAGGTCACCGACGTGCTGCCGTTCTCCCTCAAGCGGCTGCGGGCGCTGCTGCGGGAACGGCGGGTCGGCCGGGTGGAGATCCTCAAGCGCGGCTCCGCGCTGGAGCCCGAGCGGCTCCGGCGCGACCTGCGGCTGGCCGGCGACCAGCCGGCGAGCCTGGTGCTCACCCGGGTCGCCACCGCCCCGACGGTCCTGGTCTGCCGCCCGGTGGCCTGACCCCCGCGCCCCCGGGACCACCGGCTGAGAAGGCGCTGGCTCGGGCAGTGGGCCGGGGCTACCTTGGCGGGCATGGCGGGACGTGGCACTCCGGCGACGGCACTGCTGGCGAAGCGGAAGGTCGATCATCGCACCCATCCGTACGACGTCTCGCCCGACGAGCCCAACTACGGCGCGCTGGTCGCCGCCGCGCTCGCGGTGGCCCCGGAGCGGGTCTTCAAGACCCTGGTCACCGAGGTCGACGGGGCGCTGACGGTGGCGGTGGTACCGGTCACCGGCGACCTCGACCTCAAGGCGCTCGCGGCGGCCGTGGGCGGTAAGCGGGCCACGCTTGCCGAGCGGACGGCGGCCGAGCGGGCCACGGGATACGTACGCGGCGGCATCAGCCCGCTGGGCCAGCGGCGACGCCTGCCCACGGTCGTCGACGTCTCGGCCCTGGCGCATCCGACGGTGTACGTCTCCGCCGGTCGCCGAGGGCTTCAGGTGGAACTGGCCCCGGCCGACCTGGCCACCCTCACCGACGCCCGGTTCGCTCCCCTCGCGAGCGCCTGACCGCCGCCGTTCCGTCCCTGCGGCGGACCGGACACCCGGGTCGTCGCGGGCACGGTGGCGGCGAGGTGTCGCTGGCGTTGCTGAATTGTTACCGCCGACAACAAACTCATGACCGGCGCACCCTTGTGCTGGCGTGTGGCGCGCAATACGTTGCCGGACACAACAAAACAAAACACCGACACCCTTCCCCACCCTCGAAAGGACCCTGCACATGCGCAAGGGCTTCCTCGCCGTCGGCACCGTTGGCCTGCTGGCCCTCGGCAGCCTGACGGCCTGTGGCGACGAGTCCGGCGGCGACCAGGCCGGCTCCGACGTGACCCCGAAGATCGGCGTGATCCTGCCGGACAGCAAGTCCTCCGCCCGCTGGGAGGGCGCCGACCGCAAGTTCCTCCAGGCCGCCTTCGAGGCCGCCGGCGTCGAGTACGACATCCAGAACGCCCAGGGTGACAAGACCCAGTTCCAGACCATCGCCGACCAGATGATCACGAGCGGTGTCACCGCGCTGATGATCGTGAACCTGGACTCCGGCACCGGCAAGGCCGTCCTCGACAAGGCCAAGTCGCAGGGCGTCGCCACCATCGACTACGACCGCCTCACCCTCGGCGGCTCGGCGGAGTACTACGTCAGCTTCGACAACGAGGCTGTCGGCAAGCTCCAGGGCGAGGGTCTGGTCAAGTGCCTGACCGACCAGAAGGCCGAGAAGCCGGTCGTGGCGTACCTGAACGGTTCGCCGACCGACAACAACGCCACCCTGTTCAAGAACGGCTACGACTCGGTCCTCAAGCCCAAGTTCGACGCGAACGAGTACGTCAAGGGCCCGGACCAGTCCGTGCCGGACTGGGACAACGCCCAGGCCGCCACGATCTTCGAGCAGATGCTCACCCAGACCGGTGGCAAGATCGACGGTGTGCTGGCCGCCAACGACGGCCTCGGCAACGCCGCCATCTCGGTGCTGAAGAAGAACCGGCTCAACGGCAAGGTCCCGGTGACCGGCCAGGACGCCACCACCCAGGGCCTGCAGAACATCCTCGCCGGCGACCAGTGCATGACCGTCTACAAGGCCGTCAAGCAGGAGGCCGACGCCGCCGCCGAGCTGGCCATCGCGCTGGCCAAGGGCGAGCGCAAGGAGACCGGCCAGACCGTCAAGGACCCCGAGGGCAACCGTGACGTCCCCGCCGTCCTGCTCACCCCGCAGGCGATCTACAAGGACAACGTCAAGGACGTCATCGCCGACGGTTTCGTGACCAAGGAAGAGGTCTGCACCGGCAACTTCGCCGAGCTCTGCACCGAAGCGGGCATCAGCTGACCTCACCCGCCTAGGCGGCGCCGCCCGGCACGGTAACCCCGTGCCGGGCGGCGTGCCGCCGCTGGACGGGCCCCGATCTACCCTCCGCGACAAAGGAGAACCCCCTGTCCGCGGACCCTCTGCTGGCTCATCGCGGGATCGGCA
>NZ_JBAGKI010000059.1:0-35054 GCF_036689795.1 Micromonospora palythoicola
CTGATCAGCGCCACGGCGCAGGCGGCACCGATGAGCGACCTGAGGCGTCCACGCCTGCGACTTCGTGGTGGGACGGGGACGTTGTTCATGCTTCCTCCTCGTGACGGCTGGCCGCTGGCCAGCAGTGCGCTACGAACCGGCGGCCACGGTGGCTGGTCGGCCACCATCGACAGTCGACGTCGTACCGGGTGGTGGTCTGCCGGTCGATGCGCAACCGGCGGAGTGGGTAGCGACAATCGACGATCATCCAGATTCGTCGATGGCCAACAGTATTGGCGCGTCATCGACGAACAGTCAACAACTTCCGGAAATACTCTCGAAACCTTCTCGCGGCCGCCTGCCGGGCCCAGGGACAGCGTTGGTGCTGGTCAGCGGCAAACGGCCAGCCGACCGCTCCACGAACCTTCAACCGGTCACTACGCCAGGTCAAGGCCGCTGTCAATCGGAAGTTCCAGAGACCTTCCGGATGCCCGTCGGTAGTTGGCTGGTCAGCACCACCAGGAGCTCGAATCGGGCGGTGGGGTCGTCCAGGTCGTCGCCGTACAGCTCACGCAGCCGTTTGAGGCGGTAGCTGACCGTCTGCGGGTGCACGAACAGCTCGGTGGAGACCTCGGCGCGTGAGCCCCAGTGCCGGAGCCAGGCGTGGAGCGTCGCCAGCAGATTCTCCCGCTGCGCCGGACGCAGCCGCGCCAGCGGCGCCAGACGGCGCTCGGTGAGCACCGCCAGCGCCCGCTGTTCGCCACGCAGGGTCAGCGCGGCCAGGTGGTCGTCGACGAAGACCGGTCCGGAGGCCGGTCCGACCAGCCCGGCGGCCAGCTCGGCGAGCCGGACCGCCGCCGGCACCTGCGGCCAGGCCAGGTCCGGGCCGACCACCACCGGCCGGCCGGCGAACGCCTCGGTCAGTGCGGCGCGGGTCGCCCGGGTGCCGGCCCGCAACAGCAGCACGGCGTCGCGACCACGCTCGATGACCAGCCCGTCCGGGCCGTACCGGAACCGCGCGTCACGGGCCTGGTCCGGTGGCAGCAGGACCGGCACCACCGCGTCCAGGTCGGCCCAACCGATCCGGGCCGCCGCCGACTCGACGGCGCTGGGCAGTCCGTCGCCGCGCAGCAGCAGCTCGGCGAGGTGCCGACGGCGGTCCCCCTCCCCGGCCTGCTCCCGCAGTTGCAGGGCGTACCCGTCGGTGCTCGCCACGGCCAGTTCGGCGATGTACGCGCTCACCGCGTCCGAGAGGTCGATCAGTTCCTCCGGCTCGACCGGGCGCAGCCGGGCCAGGGACCGTGACGCCGTACGCAGCAGCAGCCGTGCCGCCATCCGTAGCGCGGCCAGCAGCGCCTCCGGTCCCCGGTCCTCGCGGGCCTCGGCGGCGCCCAACCCGACGAACACCTCGCGGAACCGGGGCGGCAGTGCCGGCTCCCCGGTGCCGACGAGATCGAGGAAGCGGTCGAGCGCCACCTGCACGGCGGTGTGTACGTCCCGGGTGAACTTGTCGTCGGCGATGCCGGCGAAGGCCGGGGTGGCCTCGGTGACGGCGCCCGCGACGGCGGCCACCGTGTCCGGCAGCTGCGGGCGCATCGCGGCGGCCAGATCGGCGGGCAGGTGTCGCCAGGGCGTCGCGGAGACAGGCGCGCTCACCGGGCGATTTTGTCACGACGGAATAAGAAGTGCGGTGATTCTCGCTGCCGACGGAACGGTGTTTCGACCCTCCCGGCCACGCGACGATGAACCCGACGGGCCGGACGGGGTGTGCACCGACCGGCGGCCGACGAACCGACGGAGGAGAACGCCGTGCAGCACCGCCTGTCCCGCCAGCACGTCGTCGACATGTGCCGCACCATGCTCGCCCGGGGCTACCTGAAGGCCACCGAGGGAAACGTCTCGGTCCGGGTGCCCGGCCACCGGCGGTACGCGGTCACCCCGAGCAACTACGACTACGACCGGATGCGCGTCGAGGACATCTGCATCGTGGACTTCGACGGCCGGCACCTGCCCGACGACTCCGGTGCCGACCTCAAGCCGTCCATCGAGTGCGGGATGCACGCGAACATCTACCGCGAGCGGCCGGACGTCAACGCGATCGTGCACACCCACCAGCCGTACGCCTCGGCGTTGGCCTTCCTGCGCAAGCCGATCCCGGCGCTCACCGACGAGCAGGTGCGCTTCCTGGGCCGGGAGGTGGCGATCATCGACTACGCCCCGTCCGGCACCGGGTTTCTGGCCCGCAACGTGCAGAAGAAGGTGGCCAGTGGGGACAACGCCTTCATCATCGCCAACCACGGGGTGGTCGCCGTCGGCACCGACCCGGACCGGGCGGTGTTCAACATGGCGCTGTTGGAGAAGGTGTCCATCGCCTACCTGCTGGCGCTGACCAGCGAGGCGGGGAAGATCCACACCATCCCGACCGCGATCCGGGAGATCGCCTTCAGCAAGCTGCGGTCCGACGAGAAGCGGATCGCCGCGCAGCTCACCGAGGCGGTGGAGCCGCTGCGGGTACCGGCCGACGAGGAACTGCCCAGCGCCGACGCGGCCGCCGAGGTCGCCGCCGGCACGACCACGAGCAGCGCGCCGACCGCCCCCGGGACCAAGGACGAGGCGGGCGGCGCGGAGTCGGCCCGGCTCGGGTACGCGATCAGTGAGTACCCGGACGTCGACGACGTGATGCGTCGGCTGAAGGCGCTGACCGCCCAGCCGCTGCGCGGGCTGCGCCACGACGCGATGCTCGACGTGCTGAACTACTTCGACACCAAGTGCCGCGCCAGCAAGGAGATCACCGACCGGGCGCGGCGGCGCATTCCCGGCGGGGTGCAGCACAACCTGGCGTTCAACTACCCGTTCCCACTCGCGGTGGACAAGGCCGACGGCGCGTATCTGGTGGACCGGGACGGCAACACCTACATCGACTTCCTCCAGGCCGGCGGGCCGACGATCCTGGGCAGCAACTACGGCCCGGTGAACGAGCGGGTCGCCGAGGTGGTCCGGGACTCCGGGCCGGTGACCGGGCTGTTCCACGAGTACGAGCTGAAGCTCGCCGAGATCATCCACCGGTTCATGCCGCACGTGGAGATGTACCGGTCACTGGGCTCGGGCACCGAGGCGGTGATGGCCGCCGTCCGGGGTGCCCGCGCCTTCACCGGCCGGAAGATGGTGATCAAGGTCGGTGGCGCCTACCACGGCTGGTCCGACACCATGGTCTACGGGCTGCGGGTGCCGGGCACGTACCGGATGAACGCCAAGGGCATCCCCTTCGGGGCGACGGCCCGTACCCGGGAGGCCTTCCCGCACGACCTCGGGCAGCTCAAGCGCAAGCTGATCGAGAACCGGCTGCGCGGCGGCACGGCGGCGGTGGTGGTCGAACCGGTCGGCCCGGAGTCCGGCACCCGGCCCGCGCCGCGCGACTTCAACGCGCGGGTCCGGGAGCTGTGCGACGAGTTCGGCGCGCTGCTGATCTTCGACGAGGTGGTCACCGGCTTCCGGCTCGGGCTGGGCGGCGCGGCCGGCTACTTCGGTGTCACCCCCGACCTGACCGTACTGGGCAAGGCGGTCTCCGGTGGTTACCCGATGGCCGGCGGCGTCGGCGGGCGGGCCGACGTGATGGCGGTCTTCGGTTCCGGGCTGGACGGCAAAAGCGGAGCCCACATCCAGGTCGGCGGCACCCTGTCGGCCAACCCGCTGTCCTGCGCGGCCGGGTACTTCGCCATCGAGGAGATGGCCCGCACCAACGCGCCGGTGATCGCCGGCCGGGCCGGTGACCGGCTGACCCGCGGCCTGCAACGGCTGGTCGACTCGTACGGGCTGCCGTACGTCGCGTACAACCAGGGGTCGATCGTGCACCTGGAGTGCAGCGGCGTGATGCTGTTGGACATGCGCAACCCGGTGAAGCTGTTCAAGGAGAACAAGGCCCGCAAGCGGCTGATGGAGCAGCTGGGCGCCGCCTACACCGCACACGGCATCGTCACCCTGGCCGGCTCGCGGATGTACACGTCGATGGCCGACACCGACGCGGTCATCGACGACGCGCTCGCCCGGTTCGACCAGGTCTTCGCGCTGGTCGAGGGGGTCTGATCCGGTGACCGCCAGCCCGCCGCAGGTCTTCGCGATCGACCTGGGCACCTCGGGTCTGAAGGCGGCGCTGGTCGCCGCCGACGGCACGGTCACCGGCTGGGCCGAGCGGCCGGTCCCGCTGCGGGTGCTGCCCGGTGGGGGCGCCGAACAGGACCCGCTCGCCTGGTGGACGGCGCTCGGCCAGGTCGCCGCCGACCTGGGACGCGGCCATCCCGAGCGGATGCGGGCGGTCGAGGCGGTGTGCGCCTCCACCCAGGGCGAGGGGACCATCGCGGTGGACGCCACCGGCGAGCCACTGACCGCGTGCATCAGCTGGCTCGACATGCGTGGCGCGCCGCACCTGCGACGGCAGTTCGGCGGCTTCCCCGCGTACCAGGGGATGTCGGTGCGCCGGATCGCCCGTTGGCTGCGGCTCACCGGCGGCATGCCCTCACCGACCGGCAAGGACCCCGCCGCCCACATGCTGTTCGTCCGCGACACCATGCCGCAGGTGTACGCGCGCACCGCGACCTTCCTCAACGTGCTCGACTGGATCAACCTGAAGCTCACCGGACGCACCGTGGCCACCGTCGACTCGATCCTGACCTCGTGGGTCACCGACAACCGGCGGCCCGGTGACATCCACTACTCCCCCACCCTGGTCGCCGACAGCGGCGTCGAGGCGGACAAGCTGCCGCCGATCGTCGCCTGCACCGAGGTGATCGGCACCTTGACCCCGGCAGCCGCCGCGCACCTGGGCCTGCCCGCGACGGTGCGGGTGGTCGCCGGGGCGATCGACAACACCGCCGCGGCGATCGGCGCCGGCACCACCGGCGACCGCGAGCCGCACCTGTACGTCGGTACCTCGTCCTGGATCGCCGCCCACGTGCCCCGCAAGAAGACCGACGTCGCCGCCGGCATCGCCTCGGTGCCCTGCGCGATCGGTGACCGCTACCTGATGACCGCACTGCAGGCCACCGCCGGCGCCAACCTGACCTGGCTGCGGGACAAGGTCGTGGAGTACGACGACCCGCTGCTCGGCGCCGGTCACCTCAGCCGCGACGAAGGCACCATCTTCGACGCCTTCGACACCATCATCCCGACGGTGCCGCCGGGCGCGAACGGGGTGCTCTACACCCCCTGGCTCTACGGCGAACGTGCCCCGGTCGACGACGCGAACCTGCGCGCCGGGTTCTTCAACATCTCGCTCGACACCAACCGCTCGGATCTGCTGCGGGCGGTCTTCGAGGGGGTGGCGTTCAACACCCGCTGGCTGCTCGGCGCGGTGAACCGGTTCCTCGGCACACCGGTCACCTCGATGGCCATCACCGGCGGCGGGGCACTGTCGGACTCGTGGTGTCAGATCTTCGCCGACGTGCTGGGCGTCGAGATCCGCCGCGACGCCCAGCCGCTCGCGGTGAACGTACGAGGGGCGGGCTGGATCGGTGCGGTCGGCACCGACCGGCTCACCTTCGCCGAGATCCCGGCTCTGATGCGTACCGACCGGTTCTTCACCCCGGATCCGGCGCATCGAGCGGGTTACGACGAGATCTTCGACGTCTACCGGACGCTGCACCAGCGGCTGGCCCCGGTCTACCGCCGGCTCAACCGCCACTGACCTGTCGCTCGGAAGTTTCGGTGGCCATCGATGATGGCTTTTCTCCTGCATTCGATGCGACGCTAGACCGTCCGCGTTGGACATCGACAGGAGGAAACGTGCAGGCGATACGTCGGGGGCTGGTCGGAACCTCGTCCGCTGATCGCCGCCAGCCCGACCCGGAGCAGGCAGGATCGCAGGCCCAGCCCCGTCGCGGACCGGGCGTCGTGCGGGCGGCATCGCGTCTGCTGCGTCACGAATGGACGGTGGCGACGATCGCCAGCGTGGTCGTGGCGGTCGTCCTCACCTGGCCGACGCTCAAGCAACCGTGGACGACCATCCCGGGCGACATCGGCGATCCCCCGTTGCAGGCGTGGCAGGTGGCCTGGGCCGGGCACGCGCTGGTCACCGACCCCCTCAGCCTCTGGCACTCCAACACGTTCTTCCCGAATCTGTACACGTACGCCTACACCGACATCGTGCTCGGATACGCACCGGCCGGCCTGTTCGGCCACGGCGTGGCGGCGGCCATCTTCCGCTACAACCTGCTCTACGTGTTCGCCCACGCACTCGCCTGCTTCGGGGCGTACGCCCTGGTGCGCCAGCTGGGCGGCATCCGGACGGCGGCGGCCGTGGCCGGCGTCGCCTGGGCCTTCGCGCCGTGGCGGCTCGCGCACAGCGGCCACCTGAACATCCTCTCCATCGGCGGCGTCGCACTGTGCCTGGCGATGCTGGCTCGCGGCCACGGCTGGTCCCTGCGCGACGGTCACCGACCGGAACTGCACCGCCCCGGATGGATCCTGGCCGGCTGGCTGGTCGCCGCCTGGCAGCTGACCCTGGGCCTGGCGATCGGCCTGCCGCTCGCGTACTTCCTGGCCGGCACCGTGCTCGTGGTCCTGGCGGCGGTCGGCTGGGCCCGCTGGCGGACCGGCACCTGGCTGTTGGGACGCCGGGTGGTGCTGGCCAACCTGCTCGGCGGTGTCGTCTTCGGAGCGGTGTTGATCTGGTTGGGCACCACCTTCCTGCGGGTGGTGGAGCTGAACCCGGAGGCGAACCGGGACCTGTCCTGGACGGAGATGTTCTCCCCTCCCCTGCGGGGATACTTCGTCGCGCCCGCCGACTCGTGGCTGTGGGGCGACCACTTCGCCGCCGCCCGCGCCCAGCTGTCCTGGCCGCCGGAGATGGCGCTGCTGCCGGGCGTCACGTTGATCGTGCTGGCCGTGGCCGGGCTGAGCTATTCGACCTTCCGGGTGCGCCACCGGGTGCTGCTCGGGCTCGGCGTGCTGGTCAGCGGCGCACTCGGGCTCGGCACCAACCTCGTCGGTCAGGGCGATCCGGGATACCTGACCCTGTCGCGGCTGCTGCCCGGATGGGACGCGCTGCGGACGCCGGGGCGGCTGATGGTGTGGACGAGCCTGCTGCTCGCAATCCTGGCCGCAGGGGCGATAAGCGAGTTCGGCCGGAATCGCCCCAGGCTCGGGTGGCCGAGGTCGGTGAGCGCGGTCGCGCTCCTGCTGCCCCTGGTGCTGGTCCTGGTGGAGGGCGTCAACCGGACGCCGCACCCCACCGTGCCGACCGCCCCGCCGGCGCTGCGGGCGGCGACCGAACCGATCCTGGTCCTGCCCAGCAACGGGGTGGCCGAATCCGACATCATGCTCTGGACCACCGACGGATTTCCCCGCGTCGCCAACGGTTCGGTGACCTTCCTGCCGGCCAATCAGCAGCAGATCCGCACGGTGACCACGACCTTTCCCGATCCGGTCAGCATCACGTTCCTGCGGCAGGTCGGCATCCGGTCGGTGGTCGTCCTGCCGGACCGGCTCGCCGGGACGCCCTGGGACGGCCTGCCCACCCGACCGGTCGACGGCCTCGGCATCACCCGGGAGGAGATAGCCGGCGCGTTGGTGTACCGCCTCGACTGAGGCGGGCCGACGCGAGCGTACCGCCCGTCACTCCCGGGTGGCGCCCATCGGCTCGCGGACCAGGGCACCGTCGATGTAGCAGTACCGCCAGTCCTCGCCCTCCTCCAGCGACCGGATCAACGGATGGCCGGTCTGCCGGTAGTGCTCCTCCGCGTGGTTGTTCACCGAGTCGCTGCAACAGCCCACCGCGCCGCAGGTCAGACACATCCGCAACTGCACCCAGTCGTCACCGCTCTCGACGCACTGCGGGCACGCCTCGGCGTCGGACTCGGTGATGTTGATCCGGTCGAGGTGGGTGCAGGCGGTGCTGATGGTCTCCTCACGCACGTACCGCCAGCTGGAGTGCAGCAGCCGGTCCGGGATGATCCGGGCCAGGTAACGCGAGTTCGCCGCGAGCAGGGGGCTCACCACGGCCAGGATCAGCACGTACAGGGCGATGAACGGGCCGAGTCGCCCGTCCAGGCCGGCCGCGATGGCCAGCGTGGCCAGGATCAGCGAGAACTCGCCCCGGCCCAGCACGGTCAGGCCGACGTTTGCGGCGCCGCGCTGGTTGAGCCCGAACAGCCGGCCGGCGATCAGGCCGGCCAGGACGTTGGTCACGATGGTCATCAGTACCGCCAGCAGCACCGGCAGCGCCACCGAGCCGAAGTCGCCGACGTCGATGGTCAGCCCGAACACCAGGAAGAAGACCGCCGCGAAGACGTCGCGCAGCGGCAGCACCAGGCGTTCGACCCGCTCGCGCAGGGGGGTACGGGCGATCACCAGACCGATCATCAGCGCGCCGATCGCGTCGGAGACCCCGATCTCGGCCGACACCCCGGCGACCAGCACGACCAACCCGACCATGAGGATGGCCAGCAGTTCGTCCTCGTTGCTGTCGATCACCTTGCCGATCAGCCGGGCACCGAAGCGCGCCACGGCGAAGAGCACCACCAGGTAGGCGAAGCTCAGGCCGATGCGCAGCACCAGTTCCCCGGCGGACCCGGCACCGGACAGCAGCGGTGACAGCAGCGCCAGGTACAGGGCGAGGAACAGGTCCTCGATCACGATGATGCCGAGGATGACCGGCGTCTCCGCGTTGGCCAACCGGCGGAACTCGATGAGCAGTTTCGTCACGATCGCCGAGGAGGAGATGCCGAGCGCACCGGCGATCACGAACGCCTCGTACCCGCCCCAACCGAGGGCGAAGCCGAAGAGCAGGCCGGCACCGACGTTGAGACCGATGTACGAGCCGGCGGCGACGAACAGCCGCTTGCCGCTGCCGAGTACCTGGTCGACCGGGAACTCGACGCCCAGATGGAACAGCAGCAGCACCAGGCCGAGGGAGGCGAGCAGGCTCAGGTCCTCGGGATGAGCGATCAGCACCGGACCGGGGGTGCCGGGCCCGAGCAGGATGCCCGCGAGCATGAAGAACGGCACGGTGGGCAGGTTGATCCGGCGACCCGCACGGGCCAGCAGGCCCGCGATCAGTACGAGGGCCCCGAAGCCCACGAGGTCAGCATGCACGGTGAGGACTCCTGGAGCGGACTGAACGAGGACGTACGACGCGGAACGACTACTCGGAGAAGTATGTGCCGGCCAGCAGGGCGCCCACCTTACGCGCCTGCTCCTCCGACATCTCGATCACGGCGACCGGATCGTCCTTGCCCGAGGCGAAGACGTACAGGTCACGGGTCCCGTCGCGGCGTACCACCACCGAGATCCGCTGGGTGTTGCTGCCCAGGTCGACGTCGTACCGCTTGCCGATACCCGGTAGTTCCTGCACGTATATCCCTTTACCCATGGCCCCTCCCCGCTGCGCGCTCCGGAATCTCTGCGCAATGGTACGAGGCGTCCGGCGCCCGACGGCTAGATGACCACCTGCTTGGTCTGCGGCAGCGCGTCGACCAGGGACCGGGACACGTCTATCGTGTCGGAAACGACCTCGTGGGGAGTGTTCGCCAGCCACTGCATCACCGAGATGTCCTCGAACCGGGGGTGGCGGAACATCTCCAGGAAGACCAGCGGCTCGTCGCCGGTGTTCTCGATGTAGTGCCCGTAGGCGAACGGCACGTAGCCGACGTCGCCGGCCTGGAAGTCGAAGGTGCGGGCGGCGGCCGAGGCGGCGAAGACGCCCATCCGTCCCCGGCCGGAGATGTAGTACTGCCATTCGTCGGTGGTCGGGTGCCAGTGCAGCTCCCGCATCCCGCCCGGTTCGACCTCGACCAGAGCGGCGGCGGTGGTGGTCGAGGCGGCGAAGTTCGTCGAGTCGGTGACGCGTACGGTCCCGCCGCGGAAATGCTGCGGGGTCTGGGCGAGCATCCGGTGCTTGAAGCTGCGTGGCACGTCTCCGGTCGGGCTAACGACCCGGTCGGTCGACAACGACGGCGGAACGTCCCCGGCGAAGATGTACTTCTCCCGCTGGGCCAGGTCGTCCAACTGGTCGAGGGTCCAGCCGAAGTTCTTCGCCAGCACCGACTTGGGCACGTGGGCGAAGAAGTCGCTCAGCAGGAACGTGTTGTTCTCCGAGAAGCCGCCGTCGTTGAAGACCAGCAGGAACTGCGCGCCGTCCTGCAGCGCCTGGATGTGGTGCGGGATGCCCTGCGGAAAGAACCACAGGTCACCGGCGTGGACGTCCTCGATGAAGTTGCGCCCCTCGTGGTCCACGGCGCTGATCCGGGCGCTGCCACTGAGCATGTACGCCCATTCCGACTCCTGATGCCAGTGGATCTCCCGGTACGCGCCGGGTTCCAGGCCGAACTGGACCCCGGCCAGCTGGGTGGCCACCGGCAGGTCCCGCACGGTGACCTCACGGGTCCAGCCGCCCTTCTCCACCCGGGTGTGCGCCTGCGAGAAGGAGAACTTCAGGTTCGGCACCAGTCGGCTGTCGGTGGTCGGTGGCACCAGCAGATCCGGGTTCTGCCGCTCCAACTCCACGTTGCGGCCGGCGATCGGGGCCGCCCCCTGGTCGCCGCGTCGCGGCTCGGGATCCCGGTCAACCATCGGTCAACTCCTCACGTGCTCCGGACGGGCACCGCGCACCGGCAGCCGCCGCCGGGCGGCGGGTGGCGCGCCACCGACGAATCGGTGTCGTCGCGTGCCCTGATCACGCCGATGGGCGGTGGCAGGCGGGAATGCCCAGGACGGTGCGTCGCAAACGGCGAGGCAACCATGATCGTCCGCAGACGCGCCGACGTGACGCCCACTGGTCGGGCAAACACGGCCGGTCCGCGCTCCGGCATGCCCGGAAGGTCGATTCGTCCGACTCACCCGCACGCGGACCCCGTGGTGATCACCCGGTGCGGATCGGTTGGCGCGATGTCGACCCGCTTCCGCTGACCGACGACTACGAGGTGACGCGGAACGTGGCGTCGGCGCGGGCCTGGGCGTCGTTGATCGGGTCGAGTCGCAGCAGATAGTTGTAGTGCCGGAGGTACCGGTCGGGGTAGTTGTACGACCGGAACGACGACCAGGACGAGTTGGCGAGGCCGGCGACCTGCCGGAAGGTCGCGTCCGCCGCGAAGACCGCGCTGCCGTCGTTGGCCGCCAGCACGAAGTCGAAACCGTAGTGCCGCAGGTAGTGGCCGGGGTAGTTGACCGACTCGAACGACACACCGGCCGCGTCGGCCAGCCCCGGCACCACCCGGAACTGGGCGTCCTGCGCCGGGCTGACGTTCGCGTCGATGCGTACGTCGTAGTTGGCGTGGCGCACGTACCGGTCCTGGTGGGTGTACGCCTGGATCCGGTTGGCCGGCGTGGTGGCGCCCCAGCGCCCCAGCACCGCGCTCTCCTCCGCGGCGGTCAGGTTGAGGATCGAGCCGTGCCGCTTGCGGCTGGCACCCAGCTGGTAGTCCGTGCGGGTCCGGAAGTTGGTGACGCTGCCCAGGTTGGTGGAGGTGACCGGCAGATAGCCACGACCGGTGGCGTACTGGTCGAGCCAGAGCGCCCACTCGTCACGTCCGTTGAACTGCATCCACATCGGCCCTTCGACCACGTTGCCGCCGCCGGTGCCGTTGGAGATGCCCAGGTGGGAGAGGTTGCCCAGCGTCGTCCACGAGCCGAGGATCGAGTTGCTGGCCTCGATGGTGATGTGCCCGTCGGCCGACGCCCGGTAGTAGCGGTAGCCGCCGACGGCGTTCGGCACCTCGACGATCTGGGTGTCGATGATGCCCTGACCGCCGCCGGGTCGTTCGATGTAGAGCTGGGGCGCGGTGAAGCTGCGGAAGTCGCTGGTCCGCACGTACCAGATGCGGTGCTTGGTGACGCCGTCGCGCAGCGAGTTGGTCGCCCAGTAGACGACGTAGTCGCCGGTCGCCGCGTTGTAGATGGCCTCCGGCGCCCAGGCGTTGCCGGCGCCCGGAATGGCTCCCGCGACGTTGATCAGCCAGGGGGCGGACCAGTTCACCAGGTCGCGGGACTCCCAGACCACCAGCGACCTGCTGCCCCGGTTCGCCGCGTCGTTCCACGAGGTGCCGCTGGCGATGCGCAGGTCGGTGGCGACGATCCAGTACCGGTCACCGGCGGGCGAACGGACGATGGAGGGATCCCGCACTCCCCGGGTGCCGATCGTGGACAGCAGCACGGGTGCGCCGTTGTTCAGGTCGCGCCAGGTCAGACCGTCGCGGCTGTGCGCGAAGTAGACCTGCTCGCCGGTGGCCGACTCACCGGTGAAGTGCGCCATCAGGTAGCCGGTGAACGGATCGAGCGCGGCGGCCTCGGCACGCGGCGCCTGCGCCGCCGGCAGCAACAGCAGACACAGGGCGGCGAGCAGGGCACTCGCCCTGGTCAGGACTCTGGACATGCGGCTCTCCGTCCGTCCGGCCCGGCCGACGTTAGCGCTAACATCACGCGCCCGAGCGACCCTGGTCACTGTTTCGGGGGTGTTACGCAGTCTCCGCCTCGAATCGACACCCGTCAAGACGCTTGCCGCCTCGACGGCGACGGCAAGCGCCGGCCGGTCTCCGCATCCGCCGACCCGAAACCTGGGTGACGGTGGACAGCGGCACCGACAGAATGGTCCGGTGCGGATCCGAGCGGTACGCCAGAAGGAACTACCCGTCCTGCGAGGCATCGAGCGCGCGGCCGGCCGACGCTTCCGCGACGTCGGTATGCCACAGATCGCCGACGATGAACCGCTGCCGCTGGACGTACTCGGCGGCTACCAGCAGGCCGGCCGCGCCTGGGTGGCCACCGACGTCACCGACCAGCCGGTCGGCTACCTCATCGCCGATTTCGTCGACGGCAACTTCCACATCGAACAGGTCTCCGTACATCCCGCCGTCGCCGGTCGCGGGATCGGCCGTCAGCTGATCACCCACCTCGCCGACCGGGCGATGGCCGGAGGCATTCCCGCCCTGACCCTCACCACGTTCGCGCACGTGCCCTGGAACGCTCCGTACTACGCCCGCTGCGGCTTCCAGACCCTCGGCGAGCGCGACCTCACCCCGGGCCTGCGGGCCATCCGCCGACGCGAGGCAGCACACGGGCTCGACCGCTGGCCCCGCGTCTGCATGCGCCGGACGCTGTGCCCGCCCGCGGACCGGACGCCGCCCTGAGGGGCGGTTGTGAGCTTCGTGGACCTGCCGGCTCCACGAGGCACACGTTTCGCCGCCACGGGAACTCGCCACCCAATCGGGCGGACACTGCCGCATCGCCTCGTCATACTGGCTGCCGTGTTCGCCCTTGTCGCCGATACTCCCGTCGCAGCCGGTGAGCTGGTCCGCCGAGGGCCAACGCAGTTCGGCCAGGATGTTCCAGGCTGGTCGGTTGCGCCGTACTGCCTGCATGTGCCGGTCGAGCATTTCGTCGCGGTATTCGAACCGGTCTTCGACGCGTTCCTCAACGACGGGCTGGCGGATGTCCGGAACGGTAGCGACGACTGGCCCGAGATCGAGACTCTCGTCGCTGCTGGCTGCCCACCGCTGTCCGAGATACCCATGAGACTGCCAGGATTGCTGGCCGAGATCCTGCGGGAGTCGCTGTACATGGACGTCCTTGACGCACTGTTGCCGCTGAGGCCCGACGCCGCGATCAGGTACCTGGCCAACACCGTCGACCATGTCACCGTCGACCCGGACTGGGTGGCGGTGTGCGGACGAGCCGTTCAAGTACCCGAAGCGACCCCGTCCGGCTGAACCCGGTAGACACCGAGGACTCACCCGCGCGCAGCCAGGGCATCGCGCGGCCGGCAGGACGGCAGCTTGTGGGCGATGCTCGACCACCTCGTCCGGGCGGTCAGTCGAGCGGCTGGTCGTCCGACTCCGCGCAGATCGCGGCCATCTCGTCCAGGTAGGCGGCCAGCGGCTGGAGACCCGCCGTGGCCCGCCGCTCGTCGACACCGGCCTCGTCCCGGATCGGGGTGGCGGGCACCGGTCCGTCCGCACCGCACCGCATCTGCGTCCCGTACGTCTGTGGCTCGCCCTTCGCCACCGCGACCCGATCCTCGAGATAGGCCAGATTGCCGGGAGACGCCTGACCGTCCGCGACGGCTGCCCGAAGCAGTTCGAGCGCCTCCTGTTGGAAGGCGAGATCGAGGTCGGCGTGTTGGGCGATCAACCAGGCCGCGTTCTCGCCGTCCTTGCCGACGAGGTCGAAGGTCGGCCAGCCGTACTCCTGGACGATCTCCTTCAACCGGGCGGTGCGCTGCTCGGGGGTGTCGGTCTGCGGGATTCCTCTCAGCGCCGCCTGGTCACGTTCGAGCATCCCGATCAGCTCGTCGTGCAGCACCTTGTTGAACCCCACGGCCGCCGGCGACGTCGTCGGCGACGCCGATGACTGGGACGGCTCGGCCGAGCGGGGCGAGGACGAGCAGGCGACAAGTGCCGTCAGGACGATCAGCGGAAGCGACGCTCGCCGTAGGACTCTGATGATGCCTCCCCGCCGTTGCACCGTGGTGCCGCCACCCTACCCAAGGTGCGGTCATGGTCACAGGTGGTCAGGGGTGGGGATGCCGAGCAGATGCAGGCCGGTGCGCAGGGTGTCGCCGGTGAGACGGCACAGGGCCAGGCGGTTGCCGCGCCGCGGTCCGGGGGCACGCAGCACCGGGCAGTGCTCGTAGAACGTGGTGAAGGTCTGCGCCAGCCGGTACAGGTAGCCGCAGAGGCGGTGCGGCTCGTGACCGGCGACCACCTCGACGAGGGTGTCGGCGAAGGCGTCGAGGTCGAGGATCAGCGCCCGTTCCGCGGGTTCCAGCGGCGCCGTGACGTCCACTGTGATGTCGCCGTCGGCGCGGGCCAGGATGGACCGGACGCGGGCGTGCGCGTACTGGAGGTAGACGCCGGTGTTGCCGGCCAGCGCCAGCATCCGCTCCGGGTCGTAGACGTAGTCCCGGCTCCGGTTGGTGGCCAGGTCGGCGTACTTCACCGCGCCGATGCCGACCTGCCACGCCCGCTCGTCCAGGGCCGCCCCGGTCAGTCCGGGATTCTTCGCACCGACCACCCCCCGGGCCCGGTCGACCGCCTCGGTGAGCAGGTCGACCAGGCGGACGGTGTCACCGGCGCGGGTCTTGAACGGCCGACCGTCCGGGCCGAGGACGGTACCGAAGGCGACGTGCACGGCGGGTACGGTCGGCGGCAGCCACCCGGCCCGCCGCGCGGTGTCGAAGACCATCCGGAAGTGCCGGGCCTGCCGGGCGTCGACCACGTACAGCAGCCGGTCGGCGTGCAGCTCGACGACGCGTTGCCGCAGCGCCGCCAGGTCGGTCGCGGCGTAGCCGAAACCACCGTCCCGCTTGCGGACGATCAGCGGCGTCGGCTCGCCGTCCGGGCCACGCAGGTCGTCGAAGAAGACGCAGAGCGCGCCGTCGCTGGTCACCGCGACCTTCCGGCGTTCGAGTTCGTCGGCGACGGCGGGCAGCGCGGCGTTGTAGGCGCTCTCCCCCACCGTGTCGGCGTCGGTCAGCCGCACGCCGAGCCGGTCGTAGACGTCGGTGAAGTAGCGGGTCGACTCGGCCACGATGTCCTGCCACGCGGCCACGGTGTTCGGTTCGCCGGCCTGCAACGCCACCACCCGCCGCCGGGCCCGGTCGGCGAACGCGGAGTCGGTGTCGAACTGTGCCCGGGCCAGCCGGTAGAGCGTGGCCAGCCGGCCCATGGTGCCGGTGTCGACCGCTACCGGCTCGGGGTGCTCGACCTGGTACTGGATGAGCATGCCGAACTGGGTTCCCCAGTCGCCGATGTGGTTGCGCCGCACGACGGTGCCGCCGAGGTGTTCCAGGACGCGGACCAGCGCGTCGCCGATGACGGTGGAGCGCAGGTGCCCGACGTGCATCTCCTTGGCGATGTTCGGCTGGGAGTAGTCGATCACGGTGGTGACGCCCGCCTCGGGGGTGCCGACGCCGAGCCGGTCATCGCCCAGCCGGCGGGTGAGCTGCGCCAGCAGCGCCCGGTCGGTCAGCTCGATGTTGACGAAGCCTGGCCCGGCCACCACCGCCGTGGCCACCAGACCGTCCTCGGGCAGGTCGTCGACCACCTCCGCCGCAGCCTGCCGTGGGTTGCGGCGCAGCGTCCGCGCCGCCGCCAACACACCGTCGGCCTGGAAGTCGGCGTGCGCGGAACGGCGCAGCTGCGGCGCCAGGTCGGCCATTCCCCGGCGGGCCGCGGCGGCGGCGACGGAGTCGGACAACGACGAGGCCAGCGAGGGCACGGTCACGGGTACTCCCTGGGACGGGATGAGCGATCGTCACGAGATGTGCCGGCCGCACAGCGGGTGCGGGCACGGCGGAAGGAACGCGCGGGTGAGCGGGACGACTATCGTCGTCGCAGGCGTGAGCGGCGGACGGTGCCGGGCACCCGATCCATCTCCACCGCCTCGAACGCCGGGGCCGCGCGCCGGGCGCGGCCAGATGCCGGAAGTGTACGCGCCGTGCGGTGCGGACGGGGACCGGGTTTGCCCGCCGATGTCGTCGAGGCGTGGGGAAAACCCTGATTCCCTGGCCACGGGCGCTGCCTAGGGTCGATGCCATGGCCCGGCCCCTGGTCCGTGTCGGTGCGGCCGGGTCTGACGCGGCAACTCCGGTGCCGGTGGGTGGCGCCGTCCCGATCCGACGAGGAGTCCCGGTGCGCAAGGTTGTCTCGGCTGTCCTCACCGTGGTCCTCGTGCTGACCGCGTCCGGTTGCGGCGGCCGGTCCCCGGCTGATCCGGCCGCCAACGAGGACCCGTACAGCGAATCAGCGCTGCGCTACGGCATGGCACCGGTGCCCCATCCCGACCTGACGTACCAGCCGGACGTGGTCCTCGTCGGCGGCGGCGGCCGCTCGGTCCGGTCGGTCACCGCCGACGGGTTGACCTGGCGGCTCGACGGTGACGCGCCCCGGGCCGACGACCTGGCGCCCGGGAAGGTCATGTTCGTCACCGGGCGTGGCGTCGGCCGGGTGCTCGACGTCCAGCGCGACGGGGGCGACCTGCTGGTCACCATCGGCCCGGTCACCGTCACCGACGTGATCCGCGACGGCACCCTGGAGCAGCGCGGCATCGCCATCGAGAACCCGGTCGTCTACCAGGCCGGCGAGCCGATCTGGGCGATGTCCGAGGAGGCGGCCGACGCCCTGGACGCCACGCCGACCGGTCGCGCCGGACGCGCCGGGCCGCCGCGGCTCGCCCCGCCGCCGCCCCGGCCGAACCAGCCGCCGCCGGTGCGCGGCGGCGGCGAGGTCAAGACGGTCGTCGCCAACTTCTCCACCGGTGTCAGCCTCAACGACGGCGCGGAGGTCAGCTTCCACTACCACCGCGACGGTACGAAACTGTCCGGGCGGGCCGCGCTGACCTTCGCCACGCCGGAGGCGGACTTCCACCTGAAGATCAGCGGCGGTTCGGTGACCCGGGCTGAGCTGTCGATCAGCGGCGGCTTCGGCATCCGTTACTCGTTCGAGGCCGGTCTGCGGGACGGCCAGAACATCAGAGCGGTGCTGCCCATCCCGGTGGACTTCAGCATCCCGATGGGCACGGTGCTCGGCGTACCGCTGGCGTTGACCATCAGCCAGACGGTGAAGGTGACCACCGCGTTCGGCGCGAAGGTGGGCACGATCAAGGGCAAGGGTGAGTTCTCCCTCGCCGGCTCGCTCGGCTACGGCTACGCCAACGGCACGTTCGGCCCGCAGGTCAGCAAGAACTTCAAGCGAAAAGAGAGTCTGATCAACTCCTTGAGCGGGGTTCCGGTCGGGGTGATGGGTCTGCTCATCGAGCATCAGGTCCGGTTCGACGTCGGGTTCAGCGCGTTCGTGCTCAAGGCCGGCCTGTTCTTCGAGGTGTCGACCGCTTACGGGACGACGATCGGGTCGGCGCTGGGCGCGCCGCTGGCGGTCTGCCGGGGCGTGGGCCTCGGCGTCCGGGCCTCGTACGGCGTCGGCTACACCATCCTGGCCCCGGTGGTGAACGTGATCAACAAGTTCCTCAGCCTGGTGAACATCAGTCCGATCGATCCCTCCGGAAAGCTGGGACCACCGCCGTACGTCATCCACAGCGGCGAGGAGATCATCCCGCCCGGCACCAAGCTCTGCGGCACCCCGAAGCCGGCCGCCGACTGACCCGAGAGTGGGCGGTCCGGACGGGCCACGGTCACCGGTCCGCGTCGCCGCAGGGTGGTGAGCCGGCCGGGTGGGTGCCGAACCCGTCGAGCGCGGCACGCTCGTCGAGCGTACGCAGTTCCTGGAACACGGTGATGTGCAGACCGGCCGGGGCGTCGAGGCGGGCGTTTACCGAGTGCCACGGTGTGGTGGTGGGTGGTGCCACCTGCTCGGCACCGGCGGCGACCAGCCGATCGGTGGTCGCGGCGGTGTCGTCCACCTCGAACGCGACCCGGATACTGGGCGCCACCTGGCGTCCCACCTCGACGTCATCGATCATGCGCTTCTGCGCCGGGTTGGCGATCTCCAGCGTGGCCCGCCCGGCGTCCAGGATCACCACCTGGGCGTCGTCCGCGCCGGAGTACGCGGCCTGCTCGGGCAGGCCGAGCACGTCGCGATAGAACCGCACCGCCGCCTCGTAGTCGTCGGCCTGCACCACCAGCCGCAGCTGGCGGACCCTTGACGTGGACTTCTCGGATGAACTCGTCACTGCCACTCCCCTGTGCGGTCGGGTGGTGCCGACGTCGGCACCACCGGCAATGCTGCGTCACGCTCAGTCGGGCAGGTCGGCGATCCGGGTCGAGAGCGCGCGCAGCATCGCGAGTTCGTCGGCGCTCACGTGCGCCAGGAGGCGAGATCGCACCGACGCGACGTGGTGCGGCGCCGCCTGTTCGAGGACGGCGAAGCCGTGATCGGTCAGGTGCAGCAGACAACCACGGGCGTCCTGCGGATCCGGTTCCTTGTCGATGAGTCCCCGGGCCTGCATCCGCGCGGCGTGGTGGGACAGACGGCTGCGCGACCACTGCATCTTGGCCGCCAGCTCCCGGAGTTCCCAGCGGCGGTCGGGTTTTTCCGACAGCGTGCTCAGCACCTCGTAGTCCGCGGCGGACAGTCCCGAGTCGCGGGCCAGGTCGCGGCCGATCCGGGCGGGCAGTGCGACGAGCAGCCGCCGGAAGGCTCGCCACGCCTGCTCCTCGTCGGCGCTCAGCCAGGCGGTGTCCATGCCGGTCACCCTACCTTTCGTTGACGTGTCACTGAAATCGACCTATTGTCGTTGACATGTCATCGAACGAACCGAGCCCGCTCCGGGTCCTCGTCATCACCGCCAGCACCCGCCCCGGGCGGCTCGGGCCCGCGATCACCGACTGGTTCGTGCGGACCGTCCGGTCGGACGCCGCGTCCGGCGCGATCACCGTCGACGTCGCCGATCTGGCCGACATCGCGCTGCCGTTGCTCGACGAACCGGAGCATCCCGCCAGCGGCAGCTACCGACACGAGCACACCCGCCGCTGGAGCCGCACCGTCGCCGCGGCCGACGCCTTCGTGGTGGTGACGCCCGAGTACAACTTCGGCATGCCGGCGGTGCTGAAGAACGCCTTCGACTTCCTCTATCACGAGTGGGCGTGGAAGCCGGTGGCCTTCGTCAGCTACGGCAACACCTCGGCCGGCACCCGGTCGGCGCAGATGGCGAAGCAGGTCGTCACGACGCTGCGGATGATGCCGATCGGCGCGACCGTCGCCCTGCGCATCGCGGACAGCGTCCACGCCGGCCAGGTGGCCGGATCCGCAGCGCTCGACGGCGCCGCCCGCGCGCTGCTGACAGAGCTGAGCCGGGTGGCCCGCGCGCTGCGTCCCCTGCGCGGTGGAAACGACCCGACGGCCGTCGACGGGCCGGTCGCCGGTCTCACGCTTCGCGAGGCCCGCCCCGGCGACCTGGCGGAACTGCTTGTCCTGCAACGGTGCTGCTGGGTCCAGGAAGCCGTCGCCAACGACACTCTCGATCTGGCACCGCTGCGGGAGAACCTCGCCGACCTACGGGCGTCGACGGCGACGTGGCGGTGGTGGTGCGTACGCCACGACGGTCGCCTCGTCGCGGCGGTGCGCGCCCGGGCGCACCAGGGCGACTGGCTGATCGGTCGCCTGATGGTGGCACCCGACCAGGCCGGCAACGGCATCGGCTCCTGGCTGCTGTCGTACGCCGAAGGACAAGCTCCCGGGGAGAGCACCCACTGCGTCCTCTTCACCGGCCGCCGCAGCACCCGCAACATCGGCCTGTACGAGCGCGCCGGCTACACCCGCACCGCGAGTGCCGACACCCCACCGGACAGCGTGCGCCTGTCCAAACCACGCCCCGGTCAGCCGAGCGGCGCTGTCCACCACGACGCGGGTGTGGTGTGATCTCCAGGCATGAGGGTCCGGGTGGTGGGTGCCGGCGTCGTCGGTCTGACCAGCGCACTGCGCCTGGCCCGCGAGGGCCATCATGTCGACCTGGTCGCCGCCCGGACGGGCGACGACACGACGTCGGCGGTCGCCGCCGCGCTCTGGTATCCCTACCGCGCCTATCCGGCGGCGGACGTGACCCGCTGGTCGGCGTCCAGCTACGCAGCCCTGCGCGGCCTGGCCGCCGATCCGCGCACCGGTGTGCGGATGCGCCTGGGGCGGGAGTTGTTCCGTCGGCCCGCACCCGAGCCGTGGTGGCGGGACGCGGTGCCGGAGCTGGCCCGGGTCACGGGGGCGAGACTACCGACCGGCTACGCCGACGGTTTCGAGCTGACCGTCCCGGTGGCGGACATGGCGGTGCACCTGCCCTGGCTGCTCGGCGAGGTGGTCGCCGCCGGGGTCGCGGTCCGCCCCGGGCGGTTCGAGAAGCTGACCGACGCCCTCGTCGGCGTCGACGTCGTGGTCAACTGCACCGGTCTCGGGGCCCGGGAGCTGGTCGGCGACCACCACCTCACCCCGGTGCGGGGACAGGTGGTCGTCGTCGCCCAGTTCGGCCTGCGCGAGTGGCTGATCGACCAGTCCGATCCCGAGCAGCTGTGCTACGTCGTACCCCGCGAGGACACCGTGCTGCTCGGTGGCACCGCCGACGACGGCGACGAGGACCTGACCGTTCGGGCGGACACGGCCCGCCGCATCCTCGATCGTTGCGCCGACCTCGTACCCGCGCTGCGCGACGCGCGGGTCCTCGGCCACCGGGTCGGCCTACGGCCCGGTCGGCCGAGCGTGCGGCTGGAAGCCGAGGTCACCGATCGCGGTCCGGTGGTGCACTGCTACGGCCACGGCGGGGCCGGCGTGACGCTCTCCTACGGCTGTGCCGAGGACGTGGCCCACCTGGTGTCCGGGCTGCGCTGACCGGCTGGTCGTCGCGGCGGGGTCAGCCGGTCGGCGCCGACGGTGGCAGCGTCACCGTGACGGTGAGGCCGCCGTCGGGACGGGGTGCTGCCTCGGCGGCGCCACCGTGCGCCCGGGCCACCGCCCGCACGATCGACAGCCCGAGCCCGAAGCCCCTGGTGCCCGCCACCCGCTCCCGGCTGAGCCGCCGGAACGGCTGGAACATCGTCTCCACGTCGTAGCTCGGGATCATCGGACCGGTGTTGACCACGACCAGGGTGGGACGTCCGGCCACCTGTCCGGTGCGTACCCGCACCCAGCCGTCCGTCGGCACGTTGTGCCGCAGGGCGTTCTCCACCAGGTTGAACACCAGCCGCTCCAGCAGCACCGGATCGCCGACGGTGCGGGCCGGCTCCAGCGAGCGGTGTACCGGAACATCCCGGTACACCGGGGCCACCTGCTCGACCACGTGGGCGGCGATCTCGGCGAGGTCGACCGTCGCGCGCTCGGTCACCTCGCTCTCCGAGCCGGCGAGGGTGAGCAGCCCGTCGATCAGCCGCTCGTGTCGTTCGTTCACCGACAGCAACGCCTCGCCGAGCCGACGGACCTCGGCCGGGGCGTCCGGCCGGCTGACCGCCAGCTCAACGAGCGCCCGGTTCAGCGCGAGCGGTGTCCGCAGCTCGTGGGAGGCGTTCGCCACGAACCGTCGTTGGCCGTCGAAGGAACGGTCGAGCCGCTCCAGCATCTGGTCGAACGTGTCGGCCAGCTCCCGCACCTCGTCGCGGGGGCCGGTCAACGCGATCCGTTCGTGCAGACCACGCCCGGCGGAGTCGGCCCCGGCGATGCGGCGGGCCGTCCCGGTGATCTGGTGCAGCGGTTGCAGCGCCCGGCCGGCGACCAGCCAACCGATCACCACGGCTGCCGCGGAGACCACCGCCAGCGCGATGCCGCCCTGGGTGAGCAGCGACTCCAGGGCGTTGCGCTTGGCCTCGCTCTGCACGTCCTGGATCAGCATGCGGATTTTGTCGAGGTCCTCCGCCGACGTCGGCAGCCGGGTCACCACGGCGGTGCGGTCCGGCAGGTCGGCACGCATCGGCTGCGGCATCCGCTGGTCCACCAGCACGTACGTGACGCCGAGCAGGACGATGCCGGCGAGCAGGAAGAGGCCGCCGTAGACCAGGGTGAGGCGGGCCCGCAGAGTCAGCCGCTTCACCGGATCGTGTACCCCGTGCCGGGCACCGTCTCGATCACCGGCGGATCGCCCAGCTTGCGCCGCAGCTTCATCACGGTGACCCGGACCACGTTGGTGAACGGGTCGATGTGCTCGTCCCACGCCCGCTCCAGCAGTTCCTCGGCGGAGACCACCGCGCCGTCGGCGCGCAGCAGCTCGGCCAGCACCGCGAACTCCTTGCGCGACAACGACACGTACCGACCGTCGCGGTACACCTCGCGGCGGCCCGGGTCCACCACGATGCCCGCCCGACGCAGCGTCGGTGGCGCGGCTGGCCGGGCCCGCCGGGTCAGCGCGTGCACCCGGGCAGCCAGTTCCACCAGCGCGAACGGTTTCACCAGGTAGTCGTCGGCGCCCAGGGCGAGACCGGCCACCCGGTCACGCACCGCCGCGGCCGCGGTGAGCATCAGCACCCGGGTGTCGCCCCCGGAGTCGACGATCGCCCGACACACGTCGTCGCCGTGCACGACCGGCAGGTCGCGGTCGAGCACCACCACGGAGTACTCGTTGATGCCGAGCCGTTCCAACGCGGCGTCGCCGTCGTACGCCACGTCGACCGCGAAGGCCTCCCGGCGCAGCCACTCCGCGATGGCGTCGGCCAACACGTCCTCATCCTCGACCACCAGCACTCGCACCGTTCCATGGTGCCGCGAGCGCGGATAACGCCGACGTAAACGTGATCGGTTACGCCCGCGATACGCCACGACGGATGCACTTGTCCGGTGTCCGGCGACCGTCGTCGGACGCGGGAGAGGACACCAACGATGCGACGGAGCACTCTCACGCTGCCCGTACTGCTGATCCTGGCGCTCGCCGGATGTGCCGGCCAGGACGGCGACCGGACCGGGGTGGCCACCGCCGGCGGCGCCGCCGCGCCCACCGCCTCGGCCACCGGTGACGGCACGGGCGGCAGCGACGCCGAACGACGACTGGACTTCGCCCGCTGCATGCGGGAGAACGGGGTGGAGATGCCCGATCCGGAGGCCGGCAACGGACCGATGTTCCGGTTCGACGACAGTGTCGACCCGGAGCAGGTCGAGGCCGGCATGGAGAAGTGCCGCCAGCTGTTGCCAAACGGCGGGCAGGCGGCGCGGCTCGACCCCGAGCAGCTCGAACAGATGCGGGTCATGGCCCGGTGCATGCGGCAGAACGGTGTGCCGGAGTTCCCCGACCCGGCGGCGGACGGCCGGATCCAGATCCAGCGGGACGCCCTGGGCATCGACCCGGACGACCCGGCGTTCCGCGCCGCCCTGGAGGCGTGTCGTCAGCACGTCCCGCAGTTCGGGGGCGCCCGGTGACCCGTCGAACCCGCCTGCCCGCCGCCGGTGGCGCGGCGCTGATCCTCGTCGCCGGAGCCGGCGTGGCGGCGGCGGTCGGCTTCGGCGGTGGCTCCGGCGACGGGACCGCCGAGGCCGGCACCGCCGCGCCCGGCAGCGCCGCCGTCACCCGACAGACCCTCGCCGACGCCAGGACCGTCGACGGTGAGCTGGGACACGGGCCCAGTCGGACCGCGACCAGCCGGCTGCCCGGCACCCTCACCGCGTTGCCCGACGCGGGCGCCACCGTCGGGCGAGGCAAGGCTCTCTACGCCGTCGACAACGACCCGGTGATCCTGTTCTACGGGCGGCTGCCCGCCTACCGGACCCTGCAACCCGGTGCCGAGGGCTCCGACGTCAGACAGCTGGAGCGGAATCTGGAGGCCATCGGGTACTCCGGCTTCACCGTCGACGACGAGTACACCTGGGCCACCGCCGAGGCGGTCCGTGCCTGGCAGGACGACCTCGGTGTGCCGGAGACCGGCCGCGTCGAGCTGGGTCGCGTCGCGTTCGCCGACGGTGCCGTCCGGGTGGAGGGTCACCAACTGGACGTGGGCGCGGCCATCCAGCCAGGGCAGGCGGTGCTCACCTACACCGGCACCAGCCGGCTGGTCACCGCCGAACTCGACATCGACGACCAGCGTCTCGCCGAACGTGGCACCACGGTGCAGGTCACCCTGCCCGACGGCCGGCGGGTGACGGGGAAGGTCGACACGGTCGAAACGGTGATCCACAACGGATCGGCGGACGCCGGTGGCGACGCCAGCGCCGAGACGAGGATCGAGGTGACGATCGCTGTCGACGACCAGAAGGCGCTCGCCGAGTTCGACCGGGCCTCCGCCGAGATCACCTTCACCGTCAGCGAGCGCGCGGACGTACTGACCGTGCCGGTGGCCGCGCTGTTGGCGCTCGCCGAGGGCGGCTACGGCGTGGAGGTCCTCGACGAGGGTTCCAGCCGGATCGTCGCGGTGACCACCGGGCTGTTCGCCGACGGGCGGGTCGAGGTCGCCGGCGACGGGATCGTCGAGGGCACCACCGTCGGGATGCCCCGGTGACCGCCGACGTGGTCGTGCTCGACCAGGTCGCCAAGCGGTACGCCGGCGACGTGGTCGCGCTCGACCAGGTGTCGCTGCGGATCGGGTACGGCGAGTTGGTGGCCATCGTCGGACCGTCCGGCTCCGGCAAGTCGACCATGCTGAACGTGATCGGCACGCTGGACGAGCCGACCTCGGGCACGGTGATGATCGACGGTCACGACGTGACGCGACTGTCCGACCGGCAACTCTCCGCGTTGCGCGCCACCCGGATCGGTTTCGTGTTCCAGCAGTTCCACCTGGCCCCGGGCGTACCCGTGGTGGACAACGTGGCGGACGGGCTGCTCTACGCCGGCGTACCCCGAGGGGAGCGGCGGCGGCGGGCGGAGGCCGCGCTGGATCGGGTCGGCCTCGGGCACCGCCTCGGGCACCGGCCGCACGAACTGTCCGGCGGCGAACGGCAACGGGTCGCGGTGGCCCGTGCGGTCGTCGGCGAGCCCGCCGTGCTGCTCGCCGACGAGCCCACCGGCAACCTCGACACCGGCTCCGGGACGGCGGTGCTCGACCTGCTGTACGAGTTGCACCGGGCCGGCACCACGGTGGTCGTCATCACCCATGACCGGGAGATCGCCGCGGCGCTGCCGCGGCAGGTGCGGATGCGCGACGGGCGGATCCGCGCGGATTCCCGCCTCGCGTCGAGCGGAGTGAGTTGACATGCCGGTGACGTCACAGAACCGGCCGGGCGCACAGCTGACTCCGGCCCGGATGCCGGCCGCCGACGTGGTGCGGGTCGGTGGCGTCGGGCTCCGGACCCGTCCGCTGCGGGCGTTTCTCTCCGCGTTGGGCATCGCCATCGGCATCGCCGCGATGATCGCCGTCGTCGGTATCTCCTCGTCGTCGCGGGCCGAACTGGATCGGACCCTGGCCACGCTCGGCACCAACCTGCTCACCGTGTCACCCGGCCGGACCCTCTTCGGCACCGACGCCCAACTGCCCGACGACTCGGTGGCGATGATCGGCCGGATCGGTCCGGTGACCCAGGTGGCGGCCACCGGGCAGGTCGTCGACGCGAAGGTCTACCGCACCGACCACATCCCGCCGGCGGAGACCGGCGGAGTGGCCGTGCGGGCGACGCAGCTCGGGCTCCTGGACACCGTCGGCGGCGAGGTGGCCAGCGGTACCTGGCTGAACGAGGCCACCGCCCGGTATCCGGCGGTGGTGCTCGGCGCGACCGCCGCCGAGCGGCTCGGGCTGAGTGCCGCCGGCGCGGACGTGCAGGTGTGGCTCGGCGGTCGTTGGTTCACCATGGTGGGCATCCTCGCTCCGGCGCCGCTGGCACCGGAGCTGGACAGCTCGGCTCTGGTGGGCTGGGCGGTCGCCGCGAGCCACCTGGGCTTCGACGGTCACCCGACCACCGTCTACACCAGGACCGAAGCCGACCAGGTCGAGGCGGTCCGCGCGGTGCTCGGGGCGACCGCCAACCCGGAGGCGCCGAACGAGGTCGACGTCTCCCGTCCGTCGGACGCGTTGGCCGCCGCCGAGGCCACCGACGAGACGTTCACCGCGCTGCTGCTGGGGCTGGGCGCGGTGGCCCTGCTCGTCGGTGGCGTCGGGGTGGCCAACACCATGGTCATCTCGGTCCTGGAACGGCGGGCGGAGATCGGACTGCGTCGGTCACTCGGTGCCACCCGGGGGCAGGTCCGCAGCCAGTTCCTCGCCGAGTCACTGCTGCTGTCGGCCCTGGGCGGAGCTGGCGGAGTGTTACTGGGCATCCTGGTGACCTCCGGGTACGCGCTGTCGCAGGGTTGGCCGACCGTGGTCCCGGCCTGGGCTACGACCGGGGGCGTGCTGGCGACGTTGCTGATCGGTGGCCTGGCCGGCCTGTACCCGGCGATCCGCGCCTCCCGCCTCTCCCCCACCGAGGCGCTGGCGACGACGTGAGGCGGCGGACGACCGGCCGCCACCTGTCACAGCGGGTACCGGCCGGGTGGCGGAAGGCGCCGGCGGAGCGGGTCCGTGACACCACCCGCAGGTGACCCGTGCTCGGCGGCCGCCTCGGTGAGTCGACGGGCCATCGCGGTGCGGGAGTGGACGTGGAGCTTGGCGAAGACCCGGTTCAGGTGGGACTCGATGGTCCGGGGGCTGAGATGGAGTCGGGCGGCGATCTCCTTGTTGGTCAGGCCGGTCGTCGCCAGGCCCGCGATCTCCCGCTCGCGGGCGGTGAGGGCGTCGTCCCCGGCCGGCCGCCCGGTGCCTGCCGCACCGCCGGCGCGGTGTCCGGAGCGCGGGCAGCCGGCGGCGCGGTGCCCGGCGAGCACGGATGCGGCCCAGACCGCACCACAGGCGCGGTACCCGGCATCGGCCCGGTCGAGGGCGGCCGCGCCCGGTCCCGGCCGGCCCGCGACGAGGTACGCGACACCGGCGAGGTGCCGGGACAGCGCCTCCTCCATCGGGGTTCCGGCCGTCACGAAGCTGGCCGCCGCGCGCTCGGCGAGCATCGTCGCCCGGTCCGGATCCTCGGCCCGGTACGCGGCGAAGGCCCGGGCGAACCGGGCCAGTCCGATCTCGTACGGCAGATCGGCGGCACTGGCCCGGCGTTCCGCCCGCCTACCGACCCGGGCGGCCGTGGCGTGCTCACCCTGGCCGGCCGCGACGACGGTCGCGACCAGGTCTCGGGCCACCAGCACCGGTGGATGCCTCGACGGCGGTGTCGCCGGCTCGGTGAGCAGGTCGGCACCGCCGTCCCAGTCGCCCGCGACCGCCCTGGCCAGGGCCAGCTCCACCCGGTTGATCCGCCACCACGCTCGGGAGCGCGGCGGCCCGCCCATCACCTCGGTACCCGCGCTGCTCGGGTCGCCGTCGAGGTGGGCCGGCACCGGGTCGACGAGAGCCACGGCCGGGCCGGCGGTCCACAGCACCGGGCGCAGGCGGACCGCCGCCGCCATCGCGGCCATCTCCGTACTGCCCACCCGCTCGGCGGCGGCCCGCGCCCGCTCCGCCGCCCGCACCGCCCGGGTCAGCCGGCCAGCACGGGCGTGCACCAGCGACTCCATGACGAGCAGGTACGGCGAGGCGCTGCTCGGTCCGAGGCCGTCCAGGATCCGTCGCGCCCGGGCGAGATGTCGGTCGGCGTCGGCGTAGTTGCCCAGCTGGATCTCGACAAGCGCCAGTGGTGAGACGATTTCGACGTACGGGCGCAGGTCCGCGTCGCCGGTGGCGTCCACGGCGACGACGGCGGCGGCGAGTTGCTCGCGGGCCGACCTGGCGCAGCCGAGGTACAGGGTGGCGAGCGTCCGCAGCGTCAGCGCCGCCGCCACGAGCGCCGACCGGTGCTCGTCCAGCAGTTCGAGGGCCCGCTGCGCGTGGTGCACCGCCGAGGTCGGCTCCTCCCGGAACGCGTCCACGGCCGCCAGTTCCACGTGCAGCTTCGCCTCCTCGACCCGGTCGAGACCGCCGCGACGCAGTTGGGTGCCGAGCGTCGCCGCCGCCTCGGCGAAGTCGCCGAGCTGCCGGGCCACCGCCACACTGAACGTCTCGGCCCGGCGCCGCACCGGCCCGTCGGCACGCCGCAGCCGTTGGAGCACCTGACGGCTGCGGGCCAACTCGCCGCTGCGGCCGAGGGCCCGGGCGTACCACATCGTCACCTCGGCACGCCGCTGGTCGCCCGGACCGGCGTCCGGCATGATGCGCAGCGCGGCGCCGAGCCAGCGGGCCGCCTGGGCGGGGGCCTCGTGCGTGAACGCGACACCCGCGTCGACCAACGTGGCCACCGCGATCTCGTCGCCGTGACGGGCGGACCGTTCCGTGTGGTGCGCCACCAGCTGCCGGGACGCTCGGCGGCCACGCAGGTAGTCGGCGGTGCGGGTGTGCGCCTCGAACCGCCAGGCCGCGCCGGTCAACGCGTACGCCGCCGCCCGCATCAGCGGGTGTCGATAGCGCAGCCGCCCGCCGTCCGCGTCGAGCAGGCCGAGCCGCCCGAGCTGGTCCACCGCCGCGGTGATCGTGGGCATCGGCAGGCCGGCGACGTGTCCGACGAGGTCGATGGTGGTGTGGTCGCCGACCACCGCGGCGATGTGGGCGACCCGCTGCACCGACGGTTCCTGGGCGGTGATCTCGGCGGCGAGTCCGGCCAGCACGGACCGCCGCGAGCCGGCGAGGCGGTCGGCGTCGACCGGGTCGTGCCGGCGGGCCAGCCTCGCCAGGGAGTCCAGCTCATCGTCGGTGAGCCGGGACAACGCCTGGATGTACAGCGGATTGCCGAGGCTGGCCCGCAGGATCAGGTCCCGGCGACGACGCGGCACGCCGACCAGCAGCACCTCCAGGCTGGCCGCGTCCAACGGCGGAAGGTCGATCAGGGTGGCGGCCGGGCCGAGCCGCGCGATGGCGTTGACCAGCCGTGCCGGTGGACAGGCACCGCGGAACGCCACCGCGAGCAGCACCGGCACCGGTGGTGGACTGCCGATCAGGTGCTCGGTCAGCTCCAGTGACGCCGAGTCGGCCCAGTGCACGTCGTCGAGCAGCAGTGCGACGCCCGGGGCCGGTGTCCGGGTGAGCATCCGCCGCACGGCCGCCGGCACCGACGGCCGCGCCGCGTCGCTCGGCCCCCCGTCGGCCGCCTCCACCATCTCGGCGAAGAGCCCGAACGGCACGCCCTGCTCGTACTGGGTCGCCCGACCCGGGTGAACCAGCAGGCCCGCGTCGGCGGCCCGCCGCGCCAACTCGCGGAGAATCCGGGTCTTGCCCAGGCCCGCCTCGCCGCACACCTCGACCACCACGGATCGTCCGGCGCGTACGGTGGCCACCGCCGCGTCCAGCGACGCCACCTCGGCCGCCCGGCCCACCAGCACCGGATCGGGCCGGAATCCCACCTCTCGGCTGGCCGTCATCACGCCTCCCCACGGGGAGTGTCACAGCGACAGCCATCGGTGACCATCAACTATCGGCCGGATCGTCGTCGGTTCATCGAGGTCGTCGGTTGGCGCCGGGCGCGCCGGTTCACTGGATGTCGACCTCGATCCGGGGCGCGTTGAGCAGCGTGTTGTGCACCGTGCAGTGGCTCGCCACGGCGCGCAACGCGGGCCACTTCTCCGGTGACAGGTCGGTCGGCGGTCGTACGGTGATCCGGATGGCGGCGACCCGGGCCGGGCGGTCCGTGGCCATCTCGAACGACGCGGTCACCGCCAGACCGGCCCGACCGTGCCCGTGCCGGCTCAGGTAGCGCCCGGCGTAGAACGCGACGCAGGCGGCGAGCGAGGCGGCGAACAGCTCCGTGGGGCTCGGTGCGGTGTCGGCACCACCCGCGTCGACCGGCTGATCGGTGAGCAGCCGGTGATCGCGTATCCGGATCTCGTACGCTTCTCCGGCTTGAAACCGCACGTCGATCGGGTCCAGGCCGACCCTGCCGTCCGTGGTTGTCATGGCTCCTCCTCGGGACGTCGTCGCTTCCATCCCATCCCGGAGGCGGCGTGACCCGGCAGGGCCGTTGGACCCGGCGTGACCCCGCCGGTGGACAGCGGGCCGACCGGACCGGCCCGGTGCCGCCGGGTCAGGCGTTGCCCCACTGGCCACGGTGGATGACCGTGCTGGCGGCGCGGCGACGCGCGGCGACAGCGGGATTCTGCGGAGGCAGGTCGTCGGCGCGGTAACCGACGCAGATGCCGCCGATCGGCGCGTACTCGTCGGGGATGCCGAACTCGGCCTTGAAGGCGGCCGTGTGCGCGGGAACGTCGACCTCGGGCGTGAAGGACTCACCGGTGACCGGCATGATGCCGAAGAAGCAGGCGTCCAGTCCCTCGTCGACGGCCGTGAGCAGCATCATCAGCGCCGCCATGCCGGTGTCGATGTACCAGTAGGGTGCCGGCCAGCGGGCCTCCGACCGGTCGTTCCAGCCCTTGTCGGCCTCGGCGTACCGGGCCAGGTAGGCCGCCTTGTGCGCGAGTGGCACGACCACCAGGGGCGCGTTCTGCATCGTGGGGGTCTGCGCGACCCGGGTCGGCACGAAGGGCCAGAATCTGGCCCGGTCGCCCGGATCGGTGAGGGCGAGGAAGGCCCAGCCCTGCGAGAAACCGGCGGACGGTGCCCGCAACGCGCTGGCCAGGATCGTCTCGATGACCTCGGGGCTGAGCGGCCGATCGGCGTAGTGCCGCACCATCCGACGGCGACGGATAACCTCTGCGAACTGCATGCGAGCGATCCTGCCACCCTTCCGGTGGCACCGCCGCCGCTGGTGGTCTGGCTTCGGCCGCCCGTACGATCGGCTGGTGCGGGAGCTGCTGCGGTCGTGGTGGCACGAGCCCCGGCCCACGGGTCCGGCGCGCGGATGGCGCGACTGGTCACTGGTCGTCGTGTTCATGGCGACGGCGCTGCTGGAGGGTCTCGTCCGCGCGGACCTGCCGGCACCGAGGGTCGTGCCGGTCCTGATCGGCGTCGGTCTCGCCCCGGTGCTGCTCTGGCGACGGACCAGGCCGTTGCTCGTGGCGGCGGTCGCCTTCCCGGTCTGCGCCGCCGGCGAGGCCGTGGTGGGCGGGGATCTCGGTCTGCACACGCTGGCCTTCCTGCTGATCCTGGTGTTCTCCCTGTCACGGTGGGGCTCGGGACGCGAGGCGGTACTCGGAGCGGCCGTCGTCGCCGCGAAGATCACGCTGTCCGTGGCGGCCGATCACCTCGCTCCGGGCGACGCGCTGGCCGGTGCCGGGGTGGTGTCGGCCGCGCTCGCGCTCGGGGCGGCGCTGCGGTACCGGGCCCGCGCCCGCCAACGCGAGTTCGAGCAGGTCAAGCTGCTGGAACGGGAGCGGCTGGCCCGCGACCTGCACGACACCGTCGCCCATCACGTGTCCGCGATGGCCGTGCGGGCCCAGGCCGGGCTGGCGGTGCTCGACACGCGACCGGAGGCTGCCGCCGACGCGCTACGGATCATCGAGGCCGAGGCGATCCGGGCGCTCGCCGAGATGCGCGCGATGGTGCGGGTGTTGCGCCACGACGAGCCGGCCGACCGCACACCGGCTCCCCGCATCACCGATCTGGAGCGGCTGGCCAGTCGCTCCGCGCACGGCCCGACGGTCGAGGTGGAGTTGTCCGGCGACCTCGACGGGTTGCCGGCGCCGGTGGCCACCGCGATCTACCGGCTGGCCCAGGAGTCCGTCACCAACGCCCGCCGACACGCCCGGCGCGCGACGCGCATCGTGGTGCGGGTCGCCCGCGACGCCGAGATGGTGCGGCTGCGGGTGAGCGACGACGGAGAGATGCCGAGCCCTCGCGGGTTCGGACCGACCGGCTTCGGGCTGATCGGCATGCGCGAGCGGGCCCATCTGCTCGGCGGTTCGGTCGACGCCGGACCGGACGACCGCGGCTGGACGGTCACCGCGACGCTGCCGTGCACCGTGCCGGCGTGACGCGCGAGCGCCCTCGGGCTGAACCCGGCGTCAGCCGATCGGATCAGCTCGGCCGGGAACCGGCTGTCACCTCGTCGCAGTCGACGGCCGGGTCCGGTGTCTCCCACTCGGCCGGTGGTGCGCTCGCCGCCGAGGTGGTGCCGGCGGCACCGCGAACGCCGGCGATCAGGTCGGCGGTGGTGTGGGCCCGGATACCGACCGGCGCGCTGTCGGTGAACCGCCCGACGACCGCTCGGACGTGCTGCTCGGCCGGGTGCGCGAGACCGTCGTACACGGCCGCGAACAGATCCCGGGCCGGCTGCCTGAGCCAGCCCGCCGGCAGCAGCTCCACCGGCAGCTGCGGGTCGAGGGTGGGAAAGCGGCGGAAGGTGTCCATCACCTCGGTGCGTGCCCGCACCGCCGCGGCGCCGTCCACCTGCCCGGCGCCGACCAGCGGCAACAACGACGTCCAGCGGTCCAGGAACGCCGTGTACTGCCGGGTGATGGCGTCGATGTCCCAGGCCTCGATGGGCGCGCGGTCGCTGGTCGAGCCCAGCGCGTTCTGGCGACCGCGGAAGACCGTGACGGTGCCGAGGGTCAACTGTTCCAGCTGCGCCCGCGCCCGGGACGTCAGTTCGTACGGCGAGACCCACAGGCCGTCGTACAGCGGCGCGTAGCCGAGCCAGCGGAGCTGGCTGCGCAGCGCCCGGCGCTGGGTGCTGTGATCCTGTGGCAGCGAGAAGGCCACGATCGTCCAGCACCCGTCCCACGGCACCGCGATGGTGGTGGAGGTGAGGATCCAGTTGCCTCCGCTGGAGAGGTTGGCGGCGGCGGCGCGACTGAGTCGGTACGAGCTGCGGCGTCCGTGGCGGCTGCCTTCGAGCACACCACGGCGGGCCAGCCGGCTGATCGCGGTACGGGCACCGGCGGTGGTCACCCCGGACTCGGTGAGCAACGCGACGATGGCGGCGGAGGGCAGCGCGGCACGGGTCCGCAGGGTGTAGTCCGCCAGCAGCGTCATGGCGAAACCCTGGGGCGAGTTGCCCACCTGCCGCCGGGGCATCCGCAGCGCGTTGCTCCCGTCGTCGGAATAGATCTCCTCGATGTGGAACGGGCTGTTCACGGGCGCTCCGGAGTCGACTCGGGGACGGGGTATCGACTGTAGATGGACGCCGATGCGCCGGTCCGGGAGCCACGGCACAGTTGATCGAGGCGCGTCGATTGACACTTCCTGGGCCCAGGAGAACAATATCTGCTACACGACGCCACTCGGAGCCGGGCAGGGCAAGCCAGACGTGGTGGACGAGCGGGGGACTTGGGCGCACCCGCGAGCACACGCGGCGGGCACACGTCACCGCCGCCGTCGCACCGACCGATCCCAGCCTGCATTCAGGCGTTCGAAGGAGTCGTCCGTGAAGATCAGAAGAAAACTGCTGTTCGGCCTGGCCATGTCGCTGGTCGCGGCCGGCCTGGTGGTGCCCACGTTCAGCCCCGCGTACGCGGCCTCGCTGACCGAGGTGACAAGTTTCGGTGACAACCCCGGCCGGATGCGCATGCACATCTACGTGCCGGACAACCGCCCCGCCCGGCCGGCGACGGTGGTGGCCATGCACGGCTGCGGCGGATCCGGCCCCGGCTTCTACTCCGGAAGCGAGTTCGCCAGCCAGGCCGACCGCTACGGCTTCATCGTGATCTACCCCTCCGCGACCCAGCAGGCCGGCTTCGGCAACTGCTTCGACGTCTGGTCGGACGCCGCCAAGCGCCGCGGCGGGGGCAGCGACCCGGTCTCGATCATGTCGATGGTCCGGTACGCGCAGCAGCAGTACAACGCCGACCCCGACCGGGTCTACGCGACGGGCAGTTCCTCCGGCGGCATGATGACCAACCACATGCTGGCCCTCTACCCCGACGTGTTCAAGGCCGGCGCCGCGTTCATGGGGGTGCCGTTCAACTGCTTCGCCAACGCGGCGGACTACCCGCCCGGCAGCAGCCAGTGCACCGGCGGCAACATGAACCGGACCCCGCAGCAGTGGGGTGACGCGGTGCGCCAGGCGTACCCCGGCTACTCCGGTCCGCGTCCCCGGGTGCAGCTGTGGCACGGCACCAACGACACGCTGGTGCCCTTCTCACTGCTCCAGGAGGCCGTCGAGCAGTGGACCAACGTGTTCGGCCTGAGCCAGACGCCCACCTCCACCGACACGCCGCAGGCCAACTGGAACCGCCGCAGGTTCGCCGACAGCGGCGGCACCGTCCAGGTCGAGGCGTACAGCATCCAAGGCGCCGGGCACAGCCTGCCCTCCGGCGGCATGGCCGCGGCCGCCGTCCAGTTCTTCGGCCTGACCAACCCGAACCCGACCACCCCGCCACCCAACCCGACCACCCCGCCACCCAACCCGACCACGCCGCCACCCAACCCGACCACGCCGCCGCCGAGCCCGACCACGCCGCCGCCGGGTTCCGGTGCCTGCCGGGTGGCCGTCGCCGTCAACGCGTGGAACACCGGGCTCACCGAGAACATCACCATCACCAACACCGGCACCAGCGCGATCAACGGCTGGTCGCTGGTGTTCACCCTGCCCGGTGGGCAGACCATCACCGGCGGTTGGAACGCCACCTACTCCCCCAGCTCGGGGCAGGTGACGGCGCGGAACGTCTCGTACAACGCCAGCATCGCGCCCAACGGATCGCTGACGATCGGCTTCCAGGCCACCCACACCGGTAACAGCGCCAGGCCCAGCTCGTTCACCCTCAACGGGGCGTCCTGCACGGTCGCCTGACACCGTCGGGGGGGGGGGGGGGGGGGGGGGGGGGGCCGCCCCCCCGCCCCCCCCCCCCCCCCCCCCCGCGGCGGGCGCCCCCCCCCCCCCCCCCGGGGGGGCGCCCCCCGGGCC